>PEWM01000110.1:3217-3283 GCA_002779455.1 Deltaproteobacteria bacterium CG07_land_8_20_14_0_80_60_11 | reverse complement strand
CAAGAGCCAAACGATGTTCATCCAGCCTTCCTTATCCTGTCCCTGAGATAATTGCCAGCTGAAAAA
>PEWM01000110.1:0-3159 GCA_002779455.1 Deltaproteobacteria bacterium CG07_land_8_20_14_0_80_60_11 | reverse complement strand
ATTTTGCATTTTTACCCATGATGCCGCAAGAAAATAGTGCGGGCTGGCTCACGCCTGGCCCCCGGCGGCAACGCGCCGGCCATCGGGAGTGGCGGCCGCCGGCTCCGTCTCGGCGCCAGAATTTCCCCCCCGGGGGTAGTTAATTGAAACTTTCAAACCGTTGTTTTTGAGGAGCGATTATAGTATCTTTCAACCAACCTCGGGGGAGACTGTTTCGTCTTTAACGGCCTGACTCGAAAACCCGATCAAGAACTGCAGGTGGTCAGACTGCCGCATCATGTGGGATGGTGGGGGCTGGGCGCAGCGGTGCGCCCGGCGGGGCCGCCGGCCGACTTGACCAGGGTGAGGGCGCTTTAGGGTTGGACGCCTGAGCGTTGAACGCGGTAACTAATTCAATAAGATAAGGGAAATAGAGGATGATTCGGACGATTCGTTTTCTCGCCGTAATTACGGTGCTTGTCGTGGGTTTTTGTTGCCCTGCCGCATCGGCAGACGATCAGGTCACCGTGCCGGTTCTGTGCTACCACCGCTTCGGCCCGAAGGTGGCCGATGGCATGACGGTGACCACCAAGGTGTTCGAGTCGCAGCTGCAGTGGCTCAAGGACCATCAGTACACGGTCATCCCGCTCCGGACGCTGGTGAACTACCTGCGCGGCCAGGGTCCGCCGCCGCCGCCGAAATCGGTGGTGATCACCGCGGATGACGCTCACAAGACGGTCTTCTCCGACATGCTGCCGCTGGTGCGCAAGTACAACATTCCGGTAACCCTGTTTATCTATCCGTCGTGCGTTTCCAACGCCTCCTATGCCATGACTTGGGACCAGTTGAAGCAACTGCAGCAAACCGGCCTGTTCGACATGCAGGGGCACACCTTCTGGCACCCCAATTTCAAGAAGGAAAAGAAGAAACTTAAGCCCCCCGAGTACCAGAAGCTGGTGGATACGCAGCTGACGAAGTCCAAGGCCATTCTGGAAAAAAGGTTCGGCGCCACGGTGGACGTGTTGGCCTGGCCGTTCGGCATCTATGACGGCGAACTGGAAAAGGATGCCGCCAAGGCGGGTTACGTAGTGGCTTTCAGTATCGACCGCCGGAATGCGAGCCCCTCCGAGAAGATCATGGAACAGCCCCGCTACCTGATGGTCAACGGCGACGGCACCAAGAATTTTGAAGCCATCGTTACCGGCCGGGCCCAGGAAAAGGGGCATAAGACCTATTAGCCGTGATGAGGTGCGGTTCATGGTTCTATCGCCTCTGAAGCCGGCCCTGGTGTCAGGTCGCCTTGGCGCCATTACTCCGCACCATCTTGTTACTAACTTCTAACTTGTTACTACAAGGAGGAAAAAATGATTAAAAAATTGAGCTTATGCATATGTATCGGCGGACTTTTCTTCATTTACGGCTGCTGAGGCGGAGCCCAGGGACTGCGGTCGAGCAGTCCCCCGTTGCAGATTCCGGCGGATTCGCAGGTGGACCACCGGGTTTCCGGCTCCCCGGTTTGCTCCCAGGAAATTGCCGGACTTGACCACGGGCTGTTGAAAGCCCGGCCCCGGCTCTAGCCAGCCAAATCCTCCCTGAGAGTTCCAGGCTTTTTATCAGCATATTCGGGAAGGAATACGCCGCGGCAAGCTAGCTGAAAAAATACTCTGGGCGGGCCGGTGAGGCCACCGGTTGCAAGAGGTAGGCATGAAGAAGAAACTCTGTATGTCCTTGCTTATCCTGGTCGGGGCCCTGGTTCTGGCCGGCGGGGCGCTGGCCGCTGACCCCCAGGTCACTGACGCCCAGACCAAGGGGCCCATCGCCGGCGCCCTCGTCACCCTAAGCGATCAGCAGGTGCGCGCCGGCAAGGACGGCGCCTTCCACCTGGAGGGCGCCGGGGAGACCCTCAAGCTGCGCGCCCCCGGTTATGCCCGGCGCGAGTTCGCCACCTCGGAGCTAAGCGACCCCCCGGCGGAGATCGCCCTCACCCCTTTCATGGTCAAGGCGCTGTATCTCTCCTCCTACGGGTTAGCCAGCCAGAAACTGCGGGAAGCGGCCCTGGAAGCCATCAAATTGAATAACCTGAACGCCCTGGTCATCGACGTCAAGGGGGATCGGGGGTTTATCCCCTTCAAGGTGGATATCCCCCTGGCGGAGGAGGTCGGCGCTCAAAAAACGATATTATTCAAGGACATGAAGGCCATCGTGGACAGCTTGAAGGAACAGGGCCTCTATCTCATCGCCCGCATCGTCGTCTTCAAAGATGACCCCCTGGCCGCGGCCAAACCGCAGTGGGCCGTCAAGAGCAAGGGCGGCGGGGTGTTCCGGGATCGGGAAAAATTGCGCTGGGTCGATCCCTTCCACCAGGAGGCCTGGGATTACAACAGCGCCATCGCCAAGGCCGCGGCGGCGGCTGGTTTCGACGAGGTGCAGTTCGATTACGTCCGCTTCGCAGACAACCGTAAGGTGGGGTTCGCCAAGCCGGCGAATCAGGACAGTCGCACCGGGGCGATCACCGGTTTTCTGAAGGCGGCGCACCAGGCCCTGGCGCCCTATAACGTCATGGTGGCCGGCGACATCTTCGGCTACGTCATGTGGAACTTAGACGATACCGGCATCGGCCAGAAGGTCGATGCGGTCCTGGATGCCGTGGACGTGGTCTGCCCGATGCTCTACCCGTCCGGTTACCAATTCGGGATTCCCCACTACAAAAACCCGGTGCAGAATACCTATGAAATCGTGTACCTGTCCCTGAAACGCGCCCAGGAGCGCACCAACGCCAATCCCCTGCGCTTCCGCCCGTGGCTGCAAGCCTTTCGCGATTACGCCTTTAGGGGCGGCGATTTCAAAGAAGAGCGGATGCGGATCCAGATCGAGGCTTCGGACAAGTTCGGCGCCAGCGGCTGGATGTTCTGGAATCCCCGTAACGTCTACCCCACGGGGAAATTCGCTGACTGACGCGGGTGGAATCAAGGGCGGCCGCCTGGATCTGACCCAACGCGTGCGGGGGAGATTTTCAGCTCCAACGGTTACGCCGGTTAAAACTTCACACCCTTGCCTATGGGTGAGATTGCCGTCACGTCTTGGATGTTCCCATGACGCACTGGCTCATTGATGGCCGGGTATCACTGGAATCGGGGTAGAAGTGGATTTTTCAAAGATTATGCTTTACATAAAAATAAT
>PEWM01000032.1:18194-18954 GCA_002779455.1 Deltaproteobacteria bacterium CG07_land_8_20_14_0_80_60_11 | reverse complement strand
AAAGCCGCCATCGCCCACCGGTTCCAGGCCGATTACGGCCTGACCTACAAGCCCGGCGAGATTCTGGTGTCCTGCGGCGGCAAGCACAGCCTTTACAACCTGTTCCAGGTGCTGTTCGATCCAGGCGATGAGGTGGTGATTCCGGCCCCGTACTGGGTCTCCTATGTGCCCATGGCCATGCTGGCCGAAGCCACGCCGGTGATCGTCCCCACGCGGGAGGCCAACGGCTTCAAGCTCACCGCGGGGGAACTGAAGGCCAGCCTGACGCCCCGCACCAAGGCCCTGGTGCTGAACAGCCCCTCCAACCCCACCGGCGGGGTCTACACCCAAGCCGAATTAGCGGCCCTGGGGGAAGTGGCGCTGGCGGCCGGGCTCTACGTGATCTCCGACGACATCTACGACAAGATCATGTTTGACGGCGCCAGGTTCGTGAATATCGCCATGCTGAGCCCGGAGATCAAGGCCCGCACCTTTGTCGTAAACGGCGTCTCCAAGGCCTATGCCATGACCGGCTGGCGCATCGGCTACCTGGCGGGCCCCGCAGCCGGGATCAAGGCGGCGGACACCCTGCAGAGCCAGAGCACTTCCAACCCCAACTCCATTGCCCAGAAGGCCGCGGTGGAGGCGCTCTCCGGCCCCCAGGACTCGGTTACGAAAATGCTGGCGGAGTTTGCCTGGCGGCGGGACGATATCTACCGGCGGGTGCTGGAGATTTCCGGCGTCACCACCATCAAGCCGGGTGGGGCTTTTTATATATTTC
>PEWM01000032.1:0-18181 GCA_002779455.1 Deltaproteobacteria bacterium CG07_land_8_20_14_0_80_60_11 | reverse complement strand
GTATTATGACAAGCTGAAGGTTACGCCAGGACAATCCCGGTCCGGGGCCCTGGCGGCCTATCTGCTGGAAGAGGCCCAGGTGGCGGCGGTGCCTGGGGGCGAATTCGGAGAGGACAACTGCCTGAGGTTTTCCTATGCCACGTCCCGGGAGCGGATCGCCACGGGATTGACCCGGATTAAAGCCGCCCTGGAAAAGTTGGGATAGGAGAGAAACGGGCGGGGGAAAAGGGAAAGCGCGGCCGACTTAAACAGCCGGGCCGCGCGGTCCGTTCAACGCCTGCTTAGCGGCCGGCGGCTTGGCGTTTGGACGCCTTCAGAGGATTGACCTTCTGGGTGGTCTCTTTTTTCTCGTTCTTCACATGGGTGGCCAGGTTGCAGGCCCCCCGGCGCCACTTGACGGCCGGGTCCGGGAAAGAGGCGCAGAAAGAGCTGCCGTTGGAACCCAATATCCGGTCGCAGCCTTCACATTCCGACACCACCGTTTTGCAGCTGCCGCCGTTGAACGAACAGCCTTTCTTCGTCATAAAGGTACAATCTACCCCTGGTTTCAAGCTTACGCAGTGCATGGCCGTAGCCCCCCTTAATGTGCAGTAAATCTTATATTTATATACTACAATTATTGCCATTGTCAATACCCAGCCGGTTTTTTTTGATAAGCGGCGCTTTTTTATCTTTCCCCGGATTACGCTGCCACCTGACCCGAACCGTTGGCGGTGGAAGCCGCTTGGCCGGGGAAAGCCTTGACCCGGCCAGCCCCGGTGCTTAGGTTAGCAGTAAAGCCCGCCGGAAGAGGGGATGCTTATGGCCCGGAGCAGTCTCAAGGATTACCAGGAAAAACGCGATTTCAAGCGCACCCCGGAGCCCGCGGGAGGCAGGGGGCCGGCTGCAGCCGCGCCCATCTTCGTCATCCAGAAGCACGCCGCCCGCCATCTCCACTACGACTTCCGCCTGGAGGTGGACGGGGTCTTGAAATCCTGGGCCATCCCCAAGGGCCCCTCCACCAACCCCCGAGACAAGCGCCTGGCCGTGCCCACCGAGGACCACCCCCTGTCGTACGCCGGCTTCGAAGGGGTGATCCCCGAGGGCGAATATGGCGGCGGCACGGTGCTGGTGTGGGACACCGGCATCTACCGCAACCTGACGGAGAAAAAGGGAGAGGCCATCCCCATGGGCCAGGCGGTGGCGCACGGCCATGTCAAGGTCTGGCTGGAGGGCAGCAAACTTAGGGGCGGCTACGCCCTGACCCGCTTTAAGACCGGCAAGGACGAGTCCTGGCTCCTGGTGAAAGCCGATGATGACGAAGCCGACCCCCACCGCAACCCCGTGGCCGACGAACCCCAATCGGTCCTCACCGGCCGCACTATTGAAGAGGTGAGCAGTGAGCAGTGAGCGGATATGTAGGGCGGGCACTGCCCGCCAGGGGGTGCTGCTCACCGCTCACTGCTCACTGCCGCCCCCACGACTTTCTGTTATAATAAAATATGGACCTGATCGCGGCCTTGCTGGACCCGGCCGCCTACCCGGAGCCCACCCGGGAGGTGGCCTTAATCCAGACGCACATCTCCTGGGTTTTTCTCACCGATGGCTTTGCCTACAAGGTCAAGAAACCGGTGGACCTGGGTTTTTTGAACTTCACCACCCTGCGCCGCCGCCACCACTATCTTCAGGAAGAACTCAGCCTCGACCGCCGCCTCTGCCCCGAGATCTATCTGGAGGTCTTGCCCATTACCTCGCCCCGGGGCCGGGTGCAAGTGGGGGGCCGGGGCCAGCCCGTGGACTATATCCTGAAGATGCGGCGCATGCCTCAGGACCGCATGATGGATGAGGTGGCGGATCGCCGGGAACTCAAGGCCGAGCACCTGGACCGCATCATCGACCGGCTGGCGCCGTTCTACGAGCAGGCCGCCACCGGCCCCCGGATCAACAGGTACGGGGAGCCCGCCATCATCGCCTACAACCATGAGGAGAACTTTGCCCGGACCGAGGCCCTGGCGGGGCAGTTGCTTCAGCGGGAATTGTTCGAGCAGATCCGCGACTTTGCCCGGTCTTTCCTCTCCCGGCACCGGGCCCTGTTTCTGAAGCGCATCCGGGAAGGCCGCATCAGGGACTGCCACGGCGATCTGCACATGAGGAATATCTGTCTGGCCGATCACATCTATATTTTTGATTGCATTGAATTTAATCACCGGTTCAGATATGGCGATGTGGCCGCGGATATCGATTTTCTGGCCATGGAACTGGACTTCCACGGTTTTCGGGACCTGGCGCGACATTTTGTAGCGCGCTTCGCCGAGGCCTCCCGGGACCCGGAACTGCTCCAGATGCTGGATTTTTACAAGTGTTACCGGGCCTATGTACGGGGCAAGATCCACGCCTTCACCGCCCAGGACCCGGCCCAGGCCGAGGCCTCCCGGGACCAGGCCCGGGAGACGGCCCGGGCTTATTTTGCCCTGGCGGGGGAGTACGCCGAAGCGGGGAAACGATGGGCCGCCTGATCGTGGTGGTCTTCGGCCTGATGGGCAGCGGCAAGAGCAGCCGCTCCCGGGCCCTGGCCGCAAGCCTTAAGTGGCCGGTGATCCACAGCGACGCGGTGCGCAAGCTGCTGGCGGGGCTCAAACCCACCGACCGGGCGCCCGTGGACTTCGGGAAGGGCATCTATGGTGAGGATTTTTCCGCCCGCACCTACGACGAGATGCTGCGCCAAGCCTGCGCCCACCTGGCTGCGGGCCAAAGCCTGATCCTGGACGGCTCCTATAAGCGGGCCGCGGAACGGGCGCGGGTGCGGCGCCTGGCGCGGGACCAGGGGGCCCGGGTCGTGTTCGTGTATTGTGAGTGCCCCCCGGCGGTGGCCCGGGAGCGCCTGGGAATCCGGCTCACCGACCCCGAGGCCATCTCCGACGGCCGGGTGGAACTCTTTGCCGACCAGGCCCGGGACTTCGACCCCTTTACCCCGGAGGACCGGCCCTTGCTCCGGCTGGATACCACCCGGGACCCGGCGGTGGTGCTGGAAGAACTGAAAAGTTTTGTTCAAAGTTATTTATAGGGCGGCCTGCGGCCGCCGTAAATCGGCGTGCACGGCACGCCCTAGAGGCTGAAAAGTTTTGTCAAATACTTTCAGGGTGGCGGAAGACCTGGCTCTGCAAAGACCTGGCCCGCTGGGGCTCAGCACCCTTGACAAGCGTGGTTGTCTATGGTAAAAAATACCGAATGGTCGGTATTTTATAAGTTAGAGGCGTGCAGATGTCAACCAAGGGAGAATTAACCCGTCAAAATATCATCGAAAAATCAATGCAGCTCTTCTCGGTCAAGGGATACTTCAATACCTCCATAGCCGGCATCGTTAAAGCCACCGGCCTCACCAAGGGGGGCCTTTATGGCCATTTCCGCAACAAGGAAGAAATCTGGTATGCGGTTTATGATGAATGCGGCAGGATTTGGAAGAGCGTCGTTTTCCGGGGCGTGAGAGATATCCCGGACCCTTTGGCGCGGCTTGAAAGGGTCATAGAAAATAGCATGAAAAATTACCTGGGGGCGGGGGTTTTTGAGGGAGGCTGTTTTTTGTTCAATTCCCTCGTCGAGCTCGCCGGACAATCCTCGGCCATGAGCAACCACGTTCTCAAAGGCTTCAAGGCGTTCGCCGCCTTGTTACGTCTGTGGCTGGAAGAAGCGGAGCAGAAAGGCGTTTTAAGGGATGGCCTCAATCTCGACGGCATCGCCAATTTCCTGGTGATCTCGCTCAATGGGGCGGCCCCCCTGTATGCCGCCAGCCAGGATCCTGCCGTTTGGCAGCAAACCATGGCACAACTGCACCTTTATATTAAGTGCTTGAGCAAGCAGAGTTAAACCTTATTCTATAATTAAAAATCAGGAGAGTGCGTTATGAGCTATGAAAACGTCCTGGTGGAGAAACGGGATCAAATCGGTTTCATTACCCTGAATCGCCCGCAAGCGATGAACACCTTCAACGTGCCCTTGGCCCGGGAGCTTAATGATGCCCTCTGGGACATGGAGAAGGACCCCGAGGTGCGGGTGGTGGTGATCGATGCCAATGGCAAAAACTTTTCCACGGGTATTTCCCTGGACGAATTCAAGGGCAAAACCAACAAAGAGTACCGCGAGTTTATTCACTTGATGGATGAGCACAATCACACCATTGCCAGGATGAAGAAGCCGGTGATCGCCTCGGTCAAAGGCTATGCCCTGGCCAATGGCGCCGGCCTGTCATTCGCCTGTGACCTGACGGTGGCCGCGGAGGATGCCAAATTCGGGACCACGGCCATCAATGTCGGCCTCATCTGCCTGGGGCCGGCGGCGCCGCTGGTCCGCAACGTCGGCCGCAAAAAGGCCCTGGAGATGGTGCTGACGGGAGATATTATCCCGGCGGCCGAGGCGCAAAGGCTGGGACTGGTCAATCGGGTAGTGCCGCCGGATCAACTGGAGGCAGCCACCCTGGAATTGGCCACCCGACTGGCGGCCAAAAGCCCGCTGGCCTTGCAGATCGGCAAAGCCGGCATCTATGGGGTGGAAGATGTCCCTTACCGCCAGGCCCTTGACCTGCTGGGCGACCTCTTTGCGGCTCTCTGCAGCACTGAGGATGCGGAGGAAGGGGTCAAGGCGTTTCTGGAGAAGAGAAAGCCGGTGTGGCGGGAACGCTAACGGGCCGGGTTGTCCCGGAACCACAAGGTGATAAACGATGAGCGTCGAAGAGGTCATGAAAACTCATGGGTTCAATCTCTCGGCCAGTTGCGCCGGGAAAGCGTCATATACGAAATGGATAAAACACCGGGGCAAGCGGGCCTATATCGTCGTCAATGACGATAGCGGGGAAGGCTTTCCGGCTACCTTGGATGAGCCCGTGCGGGTGGCCATCCATGACCTCAGGTCTGGGGACGAACTTGAGGCTTCCCAAGATATCAGCTCGCTCAGCGCTTATTTGGCATCACTCGATGAGTAATGAGTGGAAAGTTTTCGGCCAAAATATCGGGGCTTGGGTTAATATAACAGCATCTGCCTGATATCTGGCAGGCGCAGGCTTTAGCATAAAAATCCAGGCGTAGGGGCGGGTTTAAAACCCGCCCCTACAGAGGCTTTCATGCTTGGGGTGGCCAATTTTAGGCCATGGACTTTTAGCCTGCGCACCGGCTGGAAAGCCTGTGCCACCGATGACAATAACTTTTCGGAATAGGAATCAGCATGGCATTTGAAGATATACCCGGTCCCAGACCAAAATCCTCTGACTTCCAAGCGAAGCGCATCCTGAGCGGCATGCGCCCCACCGGCAAGATGCACCTGGGGAACTATTACGGGGCGTTGTACAACTGGATGCGTCTCCAGGAAGATTATCAGTGCTTCTATTTCGTGGCCGACTGGCACGCCCTGACGACGGAATACGAGACCCCCGGGCCCATCAGCGGCTTCATCCCGGAAATGGTGACTGACTGGCTGAGCGTGGGTCTGGACCCGGAAAAATCCACCATCTTCGTGCAGTCGGCCATTCCGGAGCACGCCGAACTCTACCTGATTTTCGGCATGTTTACCCCGGTGCCCTGGCTGGAGCGCAACCCCACCTACAAGGACCAGATTCAGGAACTGGCCCACAAGGACCTGACCACCTACGGCTTTTTGGGCTACCCGGTGCTCCAGGCCGCGGACATCTTGATGTACAAGGCGGATGGGGTGCCGGTGGGGGTGGACCAGGTGCCTCACGTGGAGATGACCCGGGAGATCGCCCGGCGCTTCAACCACCTGTACCGGCAAACTTTCCCGGAACCGGAGGCCCTCTTAACCGAGATTCCCAAACTCACGGGCACCGACGGCCGCAAGATGAGCAAGAGCTACGGCAACTGCATCTACCTGAGCGACCCGCCGGAGGTGATGGCCAAACAGGTGCGCCAGATGACCACCGATACCCAGCGGCCCTACAAGAAAGACCCCGGTGAACCGGACCGCTGCCTGGCCTTTCCCTTCCACCGCCTCAACCTGCCTCAAGCGCGCCTGGACGAAATTACCGCGGAATGCCGGGCCGCCAGACTGGGATGCGTGGATTGCAAAAAGATGCTGGCTGAGGCGTTGCTGGAAAATATGGCTCCCATCCAGGAACGGCGCCGATATTACGAGGCCCACCCCGACGTGGTCCTGGACATCATGCACCGGGGCAACGACCGGGCCAGAGAGCAGGCCCGGCGGACCATGGCCGAAGTCCGGGAGGCGGTGGGATTTAACCGGAAATTCCAGTTATGGGCTTTGTAGGGGCGACCCGGTGAGGAATAGTGGCCAGTGGTCAGTGATCAGTAGCCAGTGATCGAATGGGCTATGGTCTAATTTAATGCCGGGGCAAGGAGGATATTAAATGACACAACCTCTATCTTTGGAAGTAATACTTTCCGAACTTGACGAAAACGCTGAGGCGTGGGTTCTTAAAGACGTGCACAGTGGAAAATATGTCATCATTCCTGACACCCGATATCCCGGTAGAAAGCCTGTCCGTTTCTTCATGCGTCGTGAGGATGCAGAAGCCGTTCTCATGGAAATGGAGTATGCGAGTTTCTTCGAGAAAGATAAGGGGAAAGAAGAAAGGGTGTATAGGAATCTAACCAGCAAGTCTTTTCCTTTTCCCCTTTTCCCCTTTTCGCCTTTTTCCCAATTATCATGACCACCGAGCGCTTACAAAAATTTCTCTCCCGGGCCGGGGTGGCCTCCCGGCGCACCGCCGAGGAGATTATCCAGGCCGGCCGGGTGGCCGTCAACGGCCAGATGGTCACGGCCATGGGGGTCAAGGTTGACCCTGACCGGGACGTGGTCAGGGTAGATGGGAGCATCGTCAAGGTGACGGCGGCGCCCAGGACCGTCATGCTGCACAAGCCCTATGGCTACGTCTGCACCACCCGCGACCCCGAGGGGCGGCGGGTGGTCACGGAGTTGTTGGGTAAGCTGCCGGGCCGGCTCTATCCCGTGGGGCGCCTGGATTACGACGCCACCGGCCTCTTGCTGCTTACCAACGACGGTGAACTGGCCTATCGGCTGACCCATCCCAGCTACTCGGTGCCCCGCACCTATCGGGTAACGGTGGCCGGGGAGGTGAGCAAAGAGACGGTGCGGCAAATGGCCGCGGGATTGGACCTGGATGGCCGGACCGTTTACCCCGAAGTGGAGGTGAACAAGCGGGAGCCGGGCAAAACCGTGTTGGAGATCACCGTGCATGAGGGGCGGTACCATCTGATCAAGCGGCTGATGGAGCAGGTGGGACGCCCGGTGGTGAAATTAAAGCGCATCGCCTTCGGCCCGCTCAGGTTGGAGGGACTGCTCCGGGGAAGCTTCCGGGAGGTCACCGGGCGGGAGATGGCGGCCTTGAAGGCCGGGGTGGACCTGAAGTGAGCCCGGAGGAGAGACCGTGGCGGCCGGAGATAATCCCGGAGCCTTTGCGGGAAACCGAGTCCGTGCCGCCCTGGCCGGCCCCCAAGCCGCCGCGCCGCCTCCTGCACCTGGGGTTGCTCCTGGCCACGGTGGTCACCACCATCATCGCCGGGGCCCTCCAGCAGGGGGTCAATCCCCTGGAAACCCCCGAACTGCTCTATAAGGGCATCCCGTTTTCGTTCACCCTGCTCCTGATCCTGGGCGCCCATGAGATGGGCCATTACCTGGTATCCCGGCAGCACCATCTGGACGTGAGCCTGCCCTACTTTATCCCGGCGCCGCCCATTCCTTTCATCATCGGCACCTTTGGGGCCTTCATCCGCATCCGCTCCACCATCAAAGACAAGCGGGCCCTGCTGGACGTGGGCTGTGCCGGGCCGCTAACCGGCGTCCTGGTCTCCATCCCGGTCATCCTGGTAGGCCTGAAATTGTCCACGGTAACGGTCATCGGCGGAAGCGAGGGGAGTTTAACCCTGGGGGAGCCCCTGTTGTTCAAGCTCCTGAGCTGGCTGGCCCTGGGGCCCCTGACGCCGGATCAAAATATTGTCCTCCATCCGGTGGCCTTTGCCGGCTGGATCGGTCTTCTGGTCACGGCCCTCAACCTGATCCCGGTGGGGCAGCTGGACGGGGGGCACGTCGCCTATGCCCTGTTTCCCGAACACCACCGTTACATCTCCCTGGTGAGTCTCGGCCTCCTGGTGATCTGCGGCCTGCTGTTCTGGCAGGGCTGGCTGCTCTGGGCGGCGCTCATCGCCTTTCTGGGCTGGCGCCACCCGCCGCCGTATCAGTTTTGGGTGCCGCTGGACCGGCGCCGACGGGTGCTGGGCATCATCACCATCGCGGTGTTCGTGCTCACCTTTTCGCCGGCGCCCTTTGCCCTGGGTTAGCAACGGTCACCGGTGATGGCGGGCCGGCGGCGGTAGCTCAACTGGTGGTTTGAAGGTGAAAACTTATGCCGGGCATGCAAGACGTAGCCACCTATAAGTTCTGCCCCCAGTGCGGCGGGCGGCTGGAGAAACGGCTGCTCAAGCCGATGGAGCCCCGGCGCCTGGTGTGCACGGTTTGCGGCTTCATCTTTTATCTCGACCCCAAGCTGTCGGTGATCGCCGTGATCCCCATGGATGAAGGGGTGGTCATGGTGCGCCGGGCCATCAACCCGGGCTACGGCCTCTGGGTAGTGCCCGGGGGCTTCGTGGACCTGGGGGAAGTGGTGGAGGACGCCCTGGTCCGGGAGACCCAGGAGGAGACCCTCCTGACCGTGCGCCCCATCCGGCTGCTCAACATCTATTCCTACCCGGACCACCGCACCGTGATTGCGGCGTACGTGACCGAGTATGTGTCCGGGGAGCTGGCGGCGGGGGATGAGACCCTGGAGGCCCGGGTCTTTGGGTTCAAAGAGATTCCCTGGCCCCAAATCGCCTTTTCTTCCACCCAGGAGGCGCTGCGGGAATATATCAGTGAGCGGTGAGCAGTGAGCAGTGAGCAGTCCTTCAGGCGTGCCATTTTCCTGGCCGGCAGTCCACCTGTAGGGTGCGTCCTACGCACCATGGTTTACTCAAACCCCGGGAGGGGAACATGGACCAAGCACGTCGGCAACTTCTGGAACTCCTCAGGGAGAAATCTTTCCGGTACAGCCCGGACAAGCCTTTCAAGCTGGTATCGGGCCGGGAGAGTCCGTACTACATTGATTGCCGCCCCACCACCCACAATGCCCAGGGGCTGGCCCTCATCGGGGAGATTTTCTTTGACCTGATCCGGGACCTGAAGGTGGACGCCATCGGCGGCCTCACCATGGGGGCGGACCCCATCGCCCACGCCGCCGCGCTGACCAGCTATTTGAAGGGTGGTCCCATCAATGCCTTTTCGGTGCGCCAGCGGCCCAAGGAGCACGGCGCCGGGGGGCTGCTGGTGGGGGATGTGACCCCGGGGGACCGGGCCGTGGTGGTGGAGGACGTCGTCACTACCGGAGGCTCCGCCTTGCGGGCCGTGGCCGCGGCCCGGGAGTTCGGCCTCAAGGTGGTCAAGGTGCTGATCCTGGTGGACCGGCAGGAAGGGGGTAAAGAGGCGGTGGCCCGGGAAGTCCCCGAGGTCGAGGCGGTGTTTACGATTTCAGACTTGAGATAGGGGGATCATATCTGCATCTCAGAGCCGCCCGCCGCCGGCTCATTCCGATAAGATCTTGAGCAAGTACTGGCCATAGCCATTCTTCCGCATGGGTTTGGCCAGCCGGCGCAGTTGCCCGGCGTCGATAAAGCCCAATCGATAAGCAATTTCTTCGATGCAGGCGATCTTGAGGCCCTGGCGTTTCTCAATGGTCTCAATGAAGGTGGAGGCCTCCAGGAGAGATTCGTGGGTGCCCGTGTCCAGCCAGGCGAACCCCCGGCCCAAAACCTCCACCCGCAGTTCCCCGCTCTTCAGGTAGGCCTTGTTGACGTCGGTAATCTCCAATTCTCCCCGGGCCGAAGGCTTGAGGCGAGAGGCGATTTCCACCACGCGATTGTCATAGAAATAGAGGCCGGACACGGCTATGGACGATCTCGGCTTGGCGGGCTTCTCCACGATATCCAGGACCTTCCCGGATTCGTCAAATTCAACCACGCCATACCTTTCCGGATCTTTGACCCAATAGCCGAACACCAGGCCGCCCTTGGCCAGTTGCACGGCCCGCTTCAGGATGCTCTCCAATCCATGACCATAAAAAATGTTGTCCCCCAGGACGAGGCAGACCCGGCCGGCGCCGATGAATTCCTTGCCGATGATGAAAGCCTGGGCCAGTCCCTCGGGGCGGGGTTGTGCCGCATAGGTAAAGCGCAAACCCAATTGCGCCCCGTCCCCCAGCAGGCCCTCATATCTGGGCAGGTCCTCCGGGGTGGAGATGAGGAGAATTTCCCGGATGCCGGCCAGCATGAGGATTGACAGGGGGTAGTAAATCATGGGCTTGTCATAGACCGGCAAAAGTTGTTTGCTGACCACCTTGGTAACGGGATAGAGGCGGGTTCCGGCGCCTCCGGCCAAAATGATGCCTTTCCACCCAGGGGCGGAGAACCCCCCCTCTGGTTTGGCCACATCCTGACGGCTGGTTGTCTTGATCATCTTGTGGTCCCTTCTGAAGAGAAAATTATTTGAGATAACCCATAAAACAGCCCTGGCTACGCAAGCTACCTCGCCCGGCTACCAGTATTCTTTCTGATGTTCACGATAATAAGCCACGGTGCGTTCAATCCCGTCCTTGTGGGTGGTTTTGGGCCGCCAGCCCGTGGCCGCGGTGATCCGGGTGATATCGCTGAGATAATCCCCGGTTTCGACGAAATACCGATCCTGGGGCCACGCCACCTGCCGCAATTCGGTACCGGGCACCGCCGCCGCCACCAGGCGCGCCATCTCGATAAACGGCACCGCGGCGCCGCTGCCCAGGTTATAGACCTGGCCTTCGGTTTCCGGGCTCAGCATGAGAGCGATACAACCTTCGGCCAAATCTTTGTTATAGATATAATCCCGGTGCTGCTGCCCGTCGCCGAACACCGTCAACGGCTGACCATCCAGGGCCAGGCGGATGAACCAGTTGACAATGCCGTATTTGCTGTGTTTCATCTGCTGCCGGGGCCCGTAGGGGTTGGCAATGCGCACGCTCACGGTCTTTAAACCGTAGGCCTCGTGATAAAAGCGATAATACTTCTCGCCCGCCAGCTTGTGGATGCCGTAGATGCTCAAACAGTTAAACGGGTGGTTTTCATCCACCGGATTGTATTCGATCCGGCCATAGACAAACCGGGAACTGGCAAAGAGCAGCTTGGCCTGGGGGTTCTCCCGGCGACAGGCCTCCAGCACCTGGAGGTGCCCCTTGCAGTTGATATCCAGGTCCAGGAGAGGCTCGGTGTTGCTGTCCACGTAGCTCACCTGGCCGGCCAGACTGAAAATGTAATCGCACCCGGGAACCACCCGCCGCATCAAATCCAGATCCCGGATATCACCCTCAATGAACCGGACTTCATCGAGAATACCCCGGAGATTGAACCGGTTGCCTCCATACAGGGGCAGCATGGCGTCCAGGATGCTGACCTGGGCCCCCTGGGCCACCGCCAGGTGGGCGATGGTGCTGCCGATCATGCCCGCGCCGCCGGTGATCAGCACCCGGGCGCCTTTGAGCGTCGCTAATTCTAAAATAATTCACCCCGTTGGATCGTTTTATCGGCGCAGCTTATCACCTTGAGGCGGCCTGCACCTAACATCTCCGGGCAGTGTAAGAAACCCTGGCCCCACTTAAATCAGCCCAGGCTTGCTTTATCGATAAGAGCTCGCCTGCATGTCAAATAACCGCGCATACTTGCCGCCCCGCTGCATTAACTCGCGATGCGCCCCGCTTTCGATTATCCGCCCATTCTCCATCACAAAAATGTGATCTGCCAGCCTGACGGTGGAAAAGCGATGGCTGATGAGCAGAACCATGCGGTCTTTAAACATTTGCTGAAAGGATGCGAAAATTTCGTATTCCGCCCGGGCATCCATCCAACTGGTGGGTTCATCCAGAATGATCAACTGGGCGTCGCGCAGGAAGGCCCGGGCCAGGGCCACTTTCTGCCATTCGCCGAGGCTGAGTTCTCCCTGGTCCTCAAACTCGTGACCCAAAACGGTCTCATACCCCCGGGGCAACTTTTTGATAAAATTATCGGCTCCCGCCCGCCTGGCCGCGGCGTAAATCTTGTCATCCCGGGAGTTCAGGTTGATGTCTCCCAGCCAGATATTTTCCCGCGCCGTCAGGCAGTAATGGGCGTAATCTTGAAGAATGACGCTGATTTCTCGCCTCAGATCGCCGGGATCAAATCGGCGCAGATCAATCTTGTCAATGGTAATATTGCCGCTTACTGGGTCATAGAGGCGGCAGAGGAGCTTGATAAGAGTCGTTTTCCCCGAGCCATTCTCACCCACCAGGGCCACTACCTGGCCCGGCAAAATCTGGAGACTGATATCCTCCAGCACAACTCTCTCCCCGGTGGGATAATGGAAATTGACCCGATCCAGGAGAATCCCTTCCTTGATCGGGCGGGGACAAGGTGTTGCAGGAGAAGGCTTCACGAGTTTCGGCTTGAGATCAAGGAACTCGCTAAAGTTGGCGAGAAAGAGGTTATCCTCGTAAAGCCTGGTCAGGCTGGTCCAGATTTCCTGAAGAGACCCCTGGGCCCGCTGAAAGGCCCCGTAGTACATGACCATATCGCCGAGGGTGATTGCCCCCTTGATGGTCTGGTAGGCAACAAAAGCCAGCGCGCCGAAAATCGCCAAGGTGGCGCTGGCCTGGGTGATTAAATCCGCCAAGGACCGTCTGGCGGAAATTTGCAGCTTTTCGACCCGGAGCTTTTTTCGTAACTCCCGGAACCAATCCATGAAAAGCGCCCCCAGGTTAAAAAGCCGGATCTCCTGAGCATGGCCCCCGTCGGTGAGCATCCAATGATAATAATAGGCCCGCCTCTCCGCCTGGGTGTGCTGGCGCTGCCAATCGTACATCTTTTTGGCGTATCTCAAGCGCATCGAAACCCCGGGGACCGTAGCCACAAAAAGCATGGCGGCAACCCACCAATGAAACGAGACCAGCAACCCTGCCAGGGCTACCAACGAGATGCCGCTTTGACCCAGTTGCATCAGGCTGTTCATGAGGCTGGTCGGCCGGTAAGTAGCCTCCTCCTGGGCCCGGTGCAGAGTGTCGTAGTATTTGGGGTCTTCGTAATACGACAGGTCCATCGCTACCGACTTGCCATGGATGACGTCGGCAACATGGTCGGTGATCACCTGGGTCTGGGCCTCCTTGACAATCTCCGAAAGGGAGCGGCAGCCCGCGGCAAACAAGGCCACGGCCGCCGCGATGACGATAAGCAGGATTACTCTTTTGAGGGCCTCAGGTTTTTCGGGGGCCATCAACCCGGCAGTGACGGCATCGACTATCAGCTTCATCAGGTAAAGAGAAACCAGGGGAAGCAAGCCCTGGATCAGGATGAGCCCGAAATTTGCCGCGGTCCACCCCGGGGCGCTTTGCCAGATCAGGCGAAGGGCGCGTTCCAGGTGCAAACTGTGCCTTATCTTCTCTTGGATGGATTCCGCAGGTTTCATAAGTTAGGCATGGAAGCGTGCCCCGACCGCCTTCTTCCCTTCTTCCATTTCACGTCCTCCTTGAACACAGACTCTATTATTTAACCCAATTCCGTGTCTAAGGTAACTGGGTGCAGCTCAGGCGCAGCTTTAGCAGCCTGAGGCCTTCGACAAAAATTCCACCACTGCCGCGCTGGCATAATCAATCTCTTTATCCCCCAACCCGGCATGCAAGGGCAGAGTTAACAACTCTTCATAGAGCCTTTCGGTAACCGGCAGCGCCTCTTGGCCCCCGCCGTAAAGAGAGAGCAGGTGATTCGGCTTATAGTGAATGCCGCATTCAATCCCTTGTTCCAGCAAAAATTGCCGCAACCCATCCCGCTTCCCGTTTACCACCCTGACGGGAAATATATGGGGGACAATCGGGCCTGGATCGCCGTGCAAGAGTTGTAGATCTCTCGTGCCGGTAAGGGCGGCGCGGTATTTTTGGGCCAATTCAATGCGCCGCGGTTTGAATTCTCCTTCAAAGCGCCGCAGTTGCACCCTTCCTATGGCCGCAAACAGGTTGCTCAGATGGTACCTATACCCCTGCTGTTGGACGTCGAACTCCCAACTCCGCGCCCCCTGATAACGTTTTTCGGTGTCCCGTTGCACCCCCAACAGGCGGGCATCTTGAACTGCTTGAATAACCCTCGGGTCCGAAGTGACCACCGCCCCCCCTTCGCCGCTGGTGATATTTTTAAGCCCGTCAAAGCTGAAGCAGGCCAGGTCGCCGAACGAGCCGATCTTCCGCCCCTTATAGGTGCATCCGAAGGCATGGGCTGCGTCTTCAATTACCCGCAACCCATGACGCCGGGCAAACTCATAGATGGCCTCAAGGTCGCCGGGGTTGCTGGCGTAATGGACCGGCATCACCGCCCGGGTGCGGGGCGTAATTCTGCGGGCGGCATCCTCCAGGTCCAGGGTTACCGTCTCCGGGTAAACTTCGCAGGCCACCGGCACCGCGCCCGCCGCACTGATCGCCTGGAACGAGGCCACAAAAGTCAATGATTGGACCAGGACTTCATCCCCGGGGCTGGTGACCGCAGCAACCGCCAGATGCAGGGCCGCGGTGCCGGAATTGAGGCAGATGACCGCGCGGTCCTGGCCGCCTAAGTATTCCTGCAGCTCTTCCTCGAAAGCTCGAACTTCCCGGCCCATACCCAGGTAGCCATCTTCGCACATGACCCGGCCCATGGCCTCGAGTTCGGCCGCCCCCACCACCGACCTGGAGATATGAATCATTCGGTTCGACCCTGTCCTGAAAAGTTTTTTAAATCGGTGGCACAGGCTTTCCAGCCTGTGCCAGGAAGCAGGTTAGTCGGGCACAGCCTGGAAAGGCTGTGCCACCAGCCTATACCATCCTTTCATGCTTTACGGGTGGGCCGGAGCCCCATAGATGACAGTCCGGTATTCACCCGGAAGAGATGTTTCACCCTGGCCTTAAAACCCTGAACATGATAATACCAAATAGACTAATAACCGGCTACTAATGAGGTAAATAATGCCCAGCCAAGTTTTTTTCATGGATCTCCGGGCCTCCGCCAAGGAGCCCAATTTCAAGAAGTTTCAGCGGTTGTTGGACGCCCTGGAGGTTAAGAGCATCATTCACCGCCGCAAGAAGCGGCCTCTTATTGCGGTGAAGCTGCATTTCGGGGAGAAGGGCAACACCGCCTTCATCCGGCCCCTGTATGTGCGCCAGGTGGTGGACAAGATTTGGGACCTGGGGGGCCGCCCCTTCTTGACCGACGCCAATACCCTGTACGTAGGTACCCGAAGCGAATCGGTGAGCCACCTGACCACGGCCATTGAAAACGGTTTTGCCTACGCGGTGGTGCGGGCGCCTCTGGTCATCGCCGACGGCCTCACCGGCAAGGCCGAAGTGGAAGTGGCGATCGACGGCGAGCAGTTTAAGTCCGTGTTTCTGGCCGAGGCCATCGTGGAGGCCGAAGCCCTGGTGACCCTGACCCACTTCAAGCTGCACGAACTCTCGGGCTTCGGGGGGGCGCTGAAAAACCTGGGGATGGGCTGCGCCTCCCGCAAAGGCAAGCTCTCCCAGCACTCCAATATCGCCCCCAAGGTGACCGAGAAGAAATGCACCGGCTGCGGCGACTGCGTGGTCCATTGCGCCCAGGAGGCCATCAGCATCAACCCCGAGACGGAAAAGGCGGTCATTGACCCCTCCAAATGCGTCGGCTGCGCCGAGTGCATCCTGGTCTGCCCTTACGGCAACATCCAGATCCAGTGGAACGAATCCATTCCGGTGTTCTTGAAGAAGATGATGGAATACGCCTACGGCGTCATGTCCACCAAGCACGACCGGGGCGTCTTCGTCAACTTCATCACCCAGGTGTCCCCGGCCTGCGACTGCTACGGCCACAACGACCTGCCCATCGTGGGGGACCTCGGCATCGTGGCCTCCCGGGACCCGGTGGCCATCGACCAGGCCTGCGCCGACCTGGTGGTGGAAAGCCCGGGCCTGGCCGGCTCCTGTCTCCAAAACCTGAGCCCCGGCAGCGACAAGTTTAAGGAAATCTATCCCCAGGTGGACTGGCCCATCCAGCTGGAATACGCCGAGAAGCTGGGCCTGGGGACCCGGGCGTACGAACTGGTGAAAATCTGAACCGCCGATAAACGCCGATGGACGCGGATTTTTATCCGCGTTTATCTGCGTTCATCGGCGGTTACAATTAAGAGGATTTAATGTTATGCAACCCATCGGCCCGTTGATGATCGAACACCGCCTGATCGAGCGCCTGCTCACCCTCATGGCTCGTGAGTTCAAGCGGATTAAGGATAATACCGAGGTGGACCCGGAGTTTGCCTTTGTGGACCCGGGGTTCATCGACACTGCGGTGGATTTTATCCGCACCTATGCCGACCGCTGCCACCACGGCAAGGAGGAAGACCTGCTGTTCAAGGCCCTGGCGGAGAAAAACCTGTCCCCGGAGCACCGGCAGATCGTGGATGAATTGATCCGGGAGCATGCCTGGGCCCGGGAGGCCACCGCCAGCCTGGTCAAGGCCAAGGAAGCCTATCTCCTGGAAAAGCCCGGGGCCCTGGACGACCTCATGGAGCAGATGGGAAAGCTGGTGGAGTTCTACCCCCGCCACATCGACAAAGAAGACCAGCACTTCTTTATCCCCTGCATGGCCTATTTCAGCGAGGCCGAGCAGGCCGGCTTGCTGGCCCGGATGCAGGAGTTCGACCGCCAATTGATCCACGAAAAATACCGCGGGGTGGTGGAGTCCATGGAGCAGCGGCGGGGCTGCAAGACCTGTCACTAAAAGGCTGGGATGATGGCCAGTAACCCAGCCAAAACTCCCTGTAGGGGCGCACCTAGGTGTGCGCCCAGGGCGGACACGCGGGTCCGCCCCTACATGGGGTTGGGAGGGGGGCTTGGGGGGAGGACAGGGACTTTTTGGTATTTTTGTAAGGGTCCCTGGCCCTCCCCCTATCACTTTTTCGGGCCGGGGCTTTAGCCCCGGACCATAAATTATGTTATCATTCTTTTTATGGTTTACCTGGTAGGCGCCGGGCCTGGAGACCCGGGGTTGATCACGGTGAGGGGGCTTTCGCTCTTGCGCCGGGCCGACGTCGTGGTCTATGACCAGTTGGCCAACCCCGAGTTGCTCAAGGAGGCGAAGGCCTCGGCCGAGCTTCTCTATGTGGGCAAGAAAGCCGGGTCCCACGCGGTCCCCCAGGGCGGCATCAACGAGCTGTTGGTGCAAAAGGCCCGGGCCGGGCTGACGGTGGTGCGCCTCAAGGGCGGCGACCCCTTTGTCTTTGGCCGGGGCGGCGAGGAAGCGGAAGAGTTGGCCGCGGCCGGTATCCCCTTCGAAGTGGTGCCCGGGGTGACTTCGGCGGTGGCGGCGCCGGCCTACGCCGGCATCCCGGTGACCCACCGGCGCTACACCACCCTGGCAACCTTCATCACCGGCCACGAAGACCCCGCCAAGGAGGCCAGCACCATACCGTGGGCGGCCCTGGGGCAAAACCCCGGTACCCTGGTCTTTCTCATGGGGGTGAAAAACCTGGCGGAAAACTGCCGGCGGCTGGTGGCCGCGGGGCGGGCCCCGGAGACCCCGGCCGCGGTGATCCAATCGGGGACCACGCTTACCCAGCGCACCGTGGTGGGGACCCTGGCCACTATCGCCGCGCGCGCCCGGGAGGTCGACATCAGCCCCCCGGCGGTGCTGGTAGTCGGCGGGGTGGTGGAACTGGCCGGTAGCTTGACATGGTGGGAGAACCGCCCCCTGTGGGGCAAAACCGTGCTGGTGACCCGGTCCCGGGACCAGGCGTCCCGTCTGGTGGAACTGCTCAACGCGGCCGGGGCCCGGTGCCTGGAGGCGCCCACCATCGAGATTATGCCGCCCGCCGATTATGCGCCCCTGGACGCGGCCTTGCAGCACCTGACGCGCTATGACTGGGTGATTTTTACCAGCGCCAACGGGGTGCGCGCCTTCATGGACCGGCTCTTCCATATGGGACTGGATGTCCGGGTTTTGGGGCGCGCCAGGCTGGCGGTCATCGGCCCGGCTACGGCCCAGGCCTTGAGGGACTTTTACCTGGTGGCGGAGGTGGTGCCCGACACCTTCCAGGCCGAGGGACTCCTGGAAGTATTGGAGCCGAAATTATTGGGCGGGACGCG
>PEWM01000201.1 GCA_002779455.1 Deltaproteobacteria bacterium CG07_land_8_20_14_0_80_60_11 | reverse complement strand
GGCCGCGGCGGTGCAGATGGCCGAGGCCATCCTCAAGGACCAGAAACGCCTGGTGCCGGTGTCAGCCTATCTGGCCGGGGAGTACGGCCTGAAGGATCTTTACTTCGGGGTGCCGGTGATCTTGGGAGCCGGGGGGATCGAAAAAATCCTGACCTTGAAACTGACCCAGGAAGAAGAGGCCATGCTGCAGAAATCCGCCACGGCGGTGGCCAACACCCGGGATGAGCTGAAAATGTAAGGTGAAAAAGGGGGAGGGAGATCATGGCCGCACCTGAACCCTCCCCCCAGGCGGCCGGCCCGTTTTCTGGTTTACCCGCCCTTGTTGAAGAATTCCGAGAGCCGGATAATCGCCGGCCCTAAGACAACTACCATGATGGCCGGAAAAATGAAGAGCAACATCGGAAAAAGCAGTTTGACCGCGGTTTTGGCGGCCAGGCCCTCCAGTCTCAAACGCCGGGCGGTACGTATATAATCCGATTGGGTTTTGAGGGCCTGAGCGATACTGGTCCCCAAGCGATCGCTCTGAATGAGGATATTGCACAGGGAGATCAACTGTTCCACCCCGGTCCGTTCGCCCAGGTTCTTCAAGGCTTGCTGCCGCTCCAGCCCGGCCATGATCTCCAGATTCACCAGGAGCAGTTCCTGGGAGATGATGGGACTACTTTCCTGCAATTCCTCCGACACCCGCTTGATGGCGGCGTCCAAACCCTGGCCGGCTTCCACACAGACCACCAGCAGGTCCAGGGCATCCGGAAGCGACTCCCTAATTTTTTGCTGGCGGGAACTTATCATCCGGCTCAGGATAAGATCAGGGAGAACATATCCCAAAGAGCACAGGGCGATGGGAATCCCCATCAACAGGCCACGCTGGTTGGTGTTCCCCCACAGGAGGAATAAGACCAGTATGGGCAGGACCAGCAGTCCTCCCAGTTTTACCCCGAGAAAAAGAGGGATGGCCCGTTCAGTGTAAATTCCCGCCCGGATGAGCTTTGCCTGGAGCCGTTTGGTCGTGGCGCCATCTTTTCTCAGATCGAATTTCTTTTCAAGTTTTTCGGCCAGATTGGCGCTTATGAAGGCAGGCTTGTCTTCCCTTTGGGGCCGCAATAAATCGGTATTTTGATGCGGATTGGCCTGAAGCCGCCGCCGCACCGATGAATAGCGCTGCTGGAGAAAGATGCCCAGGAAGGTGATCATACCGCCGATCAAGACTCCGAAGAAAACCACTTGGACAATTTCCATATTACACCTTGATGTTCACAATCTTGTGAATACACCACATGCCCAACAGCTGGAATCCCAGAGCCACCGTACACATGACCCGACCCGTCGGATGCTGGAACAGCTGTGATTCGTATGCCGGGTTGACCAACATCAGGATGCCGGCCAGCAACGGTGGCAGGATGAGGAGGATAAGCCCTGACAGCCGGCCTTCCGCGGTTAAGGCTTTGACCTGATCGCGCAACTTAAATCGTTCCCGAATAAGGATCGAGATCTTCTCCAAAATCTCCGTGAGGTTGCCCCCGGTTTCCCGCTGGATCAAAACTGCCGTTGTAAAAAAGCTCAAATCACGCAGGTCGATGCGATCACAGAGATTGAGCAAGGCGTTATTCAGGTCCAAACCATGGTTAAATTCCCTGAAGGTTCTGAAAAACTCCGTTCCCAGGGGATCGGGCATCTCTTTGGCCACTTGCTGCAACCCCGACGGGAAGGCATGGCCGGCCCTGAGTCCTCGGGCCAGCAGGTCCAGGGCATCCGGCAGTTGCTTTTCAAATTTTTGGAGCCGCCGCTTCCTTCTGCGAGCCAAAATCTTGTAGGGAATGAGCAAACCCAGCCCGCCGCCGGCCAGCCCTCCCCAGCCCCCCCATTTCGCCAGTCCCACCCCCGCCATCACCAGCCCGGACAGAAGGGTGACGACCAGAAAGGTTCCCATTTTCCAGGTCAGGTTCGCCTGTTGCATCATGAGCTGAATCCGGTTAACTAAACTGAATTTAACCAGTATCCGGTCGAGAAAGGATTTTTCCAGGCTTGCCTTTTTGAGCAGGGTGTTGACGTTGAGGGACGACTCCAGACCCTCCATTTCTCTGAGCCTTTGCTTTAACCGCCGCTGGTGAAGCCGCTCCGGGTTAGCCAGGAACAAGAGGATGCCCCTGATGAGGAAAAAAAAGCTGAGGAAGATCAGAAAAATCAGCATCAGGAGAGAACTATCTATCGAGTGGAACAATTCACTGACCATCAATGCCTCCCTGGCGGACATCTGCCCTGGGGTCCAGGGCGGGGGTGACGCCAGGTTTAGAAGTATGGTTTAGGGGACATCCCCGCCATCATCAGCTTAGGCCTGTTCCTTGAAGAGACTGCTGGGCAACTTGAGGCCCATAGATTCCAGGCGTTTCATAAACTTGGGGCGGATGCCGGTGGCCATAAAGCGGCCCTGCACTTTCTTGTCCTCGGTAAGCCCCATCATATTGTAAGCAAAAATCTCCTGCATGGTGATCGTGTCGCCTTCCATGCCGACGATCTCAAAGAGGTTCATCATCTTGCGGCTGCCGTCACTCAACCGGGCCAGTTGCAGTACGACATGGATGGCCGAGCACACCTGGTGCTGGATGGCCCGTTCGGGGATATTGAGGCCGGCCATGGAAACCATGGTTTCCAGGCGGGTGAGGGCATCCCGGGCAGAGTTGGCATGAATGGTAGCCAGGGAGCCGTCGTGACCGGTATTCATCGCCTGGAGCATGTCCAAGGCCTCGCCGCTTCTCACCTCCCCCAGGATGATGCGATCGGGCCGCATGCGCAAGGCATTCCGTACCAGGTCACGCTGATTGACCTCTCCTTGACCCTCCAGGTTGGGGGGGCGGGTTTCCAGTCGCACCACATGGTCCTGCTGCAACTGGAGTTCGGCGGAATCTTCAATGGTAATGATGCGTTCGTCGTTGGGGATAAAACCGGACAAAACATTGAGGAAAGTGGTTTTCCCGGTACCGGTGCCGCCGGAGATCAGGATGTTGAGACGGGCCTGAACCATACCGTGGAGGACTTCGGCCATGTCCTCGGTGATCGCGCCGAAACTGATCAGGTCCTCTACTTTTATGGGGTCCCGGGCAAATTTGCGGATGGAGAGGGCCGGTCCATCCAGGGCCAGGGGGGGAATGATGGCATTGACCCGGGAGCCGTCCGGCAGTCGGGCATCCACCATGGGAGAAGATTCATCGATGCGGCGTCCCACCCCGGAAGCGATCTTTTCAATGATTTTGAGCAAATGGGCGTTGTCGGTAAACCGGATGATCGAGGGTTCCAGCTTGCCGCGACGTTCCACAAACACCTTGCTGTAGCTGTTCACCAGAATGTCGTTGATGCTGGAATCCGCCAGGAGGGGTTCCAGGGGCCCGTACCCCATGAGCTCATTTCTGATTTCCCGGCAGAGCCTGTCCTTTTCAGGCGAGGGGAGCGGTATCTTCTCTTCCGTCAGGATCATCTCGACCCCGCGGCGCAAGTCCTCTTGGATCGCACCCTCTGAGGCTGCCGTCAGGCGGGTGAGGTCCAGTAAGCCCAGGAGCTTCATGTGTATCTTGGCCTTCAATTCATTGAAGACATCGTCTTTCTTTTGGCGCTCCCGGTCTTTCTTCTGGTCTTGGCCATGGGCCGGGGGCTGGGCCGTTTGCTCCTCTAATTGCCGTTGGCGGATGCGGTCCAGAAGGCTCATGGTTTTTTCTTGCTCCAGAGACGTTGAAGCCATTTCCACCCGGAGCCATTGGTTTTCTCCGGCGTGTCCTCCGGGCTGATTTTTCCGGCCATCAATTTCAGGTCTGCGGAGATGGGATGGCGGGGAGAGGTTTCCACCAGGAGTTTGCCTTCGTTGACGCTGAAACTTGCCTGTTGGTGATCGCACGTTATGGTGCCCGCAATCGTCTTCCCTAAAAAGTTTTCCGCGTCAGATACGGTCAATTCATGTTGGCGGTCCCAGCAATTTACCCAGACCTCGACTTCGAGCCCCTTTAATTTCAGGAGGCCAAGGGTGTCCAGCATTTTCTTGGCGTTGGACAGGCCCGGGATGGATTGCGCCGTCACCAGCACCAAGGATTCGGAGAGCTCCAGGGCCTTCATGGTTATTTCATCCAGTTGATGACAACAGTCGATCAGAATCCAACGGAACCCCAGGTTATTCTTGAGGTAGGTGATAATCTTTTCCACGTGGCCGGCGTTAATAATCTCGGCTTCTTCCAAACGGGCCGGCGCCGGAAGCAGGTAACGATTATCACCGATGGGGCAGAAGATGTTTTGTAAATAAATTATATCTAATTTTTCTATATTTTCGATCACTTCGATCAAGGTGTGTTCAGGGTGGACATCGAAAAAATAGTTGAGCTGGCCAAATCCCAGATCCAAGTCCACCACCAGCACCTTGCCCCGGTGCTCCTGCGCCAGGAGGCTGGCAAGATTGGCGACCAGAAAACTGGTCCCGACTCCCCCCTTACACCCGAGAAAAGATATGACTTGCGTGGGTTTTGCCGAAATTTTTCTGACTTCGGTCCGGGCTACGAGGCGCTTTACCGCTTGCCGAAAATCTTCCTCCTGGATAGGGAAGGTGAAGCATTCCTTAGCTCCCAGGCGCAGAGCCTTCCACAAGTTGTTGGTGGAGATTTCCTTAAAGTAAAGGAAGATGGCGGGACTCCTGGGATTGGCCGCAATTTTCTCGATCCAGTGGTCCAATTCAGGATTACTTTCCTGATATTCTAAAAAGACCACATCGATGCCATTCACCGCCTGGGCAGGCAGGTGGGCCAGATCGTGGCTTTCCACTAGCTTCCCGGCGCCGGATTCGATAATTTGCCGGAGGTATTTCTGGTTCTCCAGGGAATTATAATAGATGCTGAATTGGGTGGACATCGCGGTTGACGATCCTCAGCCTGAGCGGGCTAGGTTCTGATTTACCAGGAAGTTACCGGCGCCCGTTCCAATCCTCGGATCATCTCCACCGTCCGGGCCGGCGGAGAAACCGCGGCCGCGGCGGGGGGAGCCTGAGGGATGGCCTTCCCCGGTCTCCCAAATAACCTGCTGGCATCCGCCCCCAGGGTTTCCACCAGTTGTTGGTCTCCCTGGCCCCGCACCACCAACGAAATTCGCCCTTCCTGGGCCGCCAGGGCCAGGCGTTCTCCTTGTTCGGGGGTTACTTCCAGCGTCACCGTGGGCACAATCTGGGGTTTGTCTCCCGGGCGATTTTCCAGCTTTTGACCGGTGCCCAAAACTTTCAGGTTCTGAAAGAGGAGCTTGGCGAGGGGGTCTTGGTGGTATTCTCCCTTATCCACGACCACCACCACGTCCACCCGGTTCCCGGGGGTCAGGAAGCCGGCCACCCCGGAGGCTTCATCCACCTTCACGGTCATCGCCCGCTGGTTGGGGCTCAGCAGGGCGGTGATTCCCGGAACGGTCCCCTTGGGAGCCAGTTTGTTTTCCGTAATGAGGTCGCCTGGCAGAATAGACGTCGCCGTTACCCGCCCCGCCACCTGTTCCAGGTTGTTAAAAGAGCCCTGCGGGGGCTTCTCCTGGTGCCAGACTTCCGTCTTGAGCTGCTCGGCGCTCAGGAGGCTGGTCGGGGCCACCGCAATTTTAGCCACCACGACGATAGTGGTTTTTGACTTGGGAGCTTGCACGGCAGCCTGCCGCTTAAGCCACCCCAGGGCCATATAGGAAGCCAGGGTGGCGAAACCGATGGCCAAAAGCAGCCAGGCCCAGCCGGGTAAACGAGGCATCGTGTGGTCACTCCATACAAAGGGGGGCGGGGTTTCGCCGCCGCATCAACTTCCCGATCCGGGAGGCCCGATACCGAGTTGCAATCAAAAAGTAATTATTGGTAGCCGCAGGCTTTAGCCTGCGCCGGCACAGGCTGGAAAGCCTGTGCTACCAATTG
>PEWM01000238.1:595-5921 GCA_002779455.1 Deltaproteobacteria bacterium CG07_land_8_20_14_0_80_60_11 | reverse complement strand
TGGCCCAGTACCGGGAACTGGCGGCCTTCGCCCAGTTCGGCTCCGAGTTGGACAAGGCCACCCAGCAGCAGCTCAACCGGGGCGCCCGGCTGGTGGAAGTTCTGAAGCAGCCCCAGTATCAGCCGCTGCCCATGGAGAAGATGGTGTCCATCATCTTTGCCGGCACCCGGGGCTTCCTGGACAAATATCCCATCGATGTGCTGGCGTCTTATGAGCAACAGCTCTACAGCTTCATGGAGTCGAAATACGCTGACCTGCTGGCCGCCATCAAGGACCAGAAAGAGTTTACTTCGGAAATCGATGCCAAGATGAAGGCCATTTTGGAAGAGTTTGATGCCGTATTCCAGCCTGTCGTCAGCGCGTCTTAAGAGCGGGGGATAAGGATGGCGACCCTACGAGATATCAGACGCAAGATAGGGGCGGTCAAGAAGACCCAGCAGATCACCAAGGCCATGAACATGGTCGCCGCCGCTAAACTGCGGGGCGCCCAGCAGCGCATGGAAGGCTTCCGGCCTTATGCCGGGGCTTTCGCCAAGATGCTGGGTAATATGGCCGGCCGGGTGGAACCGGAGAGCCACCCCTTCTTTCAGCAGGCCGAGCGGGTGGAACGGGTGGGGCTGGTGTTGATGACCGCCGACCGGGGTTTGTGCGGCAGCTTTAACGTCAACCTGATTAACACCGCGGTGAAGTTCATCCGGGAAAAAGAGGCCGCGGGCCTCGAGGTCACGCTTATCTGCGTGGGCCGCAAAGGCCGGGATTTTTTCCGGCGGCGCAAACGGGAGATCCTGGCCCAATACGTGGACGTCTGGAACAAGTTCGACTTTTCCAACGCGGTAACGGTGGCCCGGGAGGTTATGAGCGCCTTTCTGACCGGAGGCGTGCAGGAGGTTCACCTGATCCATTCCAGCTTTATCAACATAGCGATCCAGCGTCCCCAACTGGTGCAACTGCTGCCGGTCAAACCCGCCGAGGCGGAGGAAGAAGCCGGGGCCAGCACGGAGTATCTCTTCGAGCCGCCCATGGAGCAGTTCCTGGAATACCTGCTGCCCAAGTACATCAATGTGCAGGTATATCATGGCTTCCTGGAGAGTTCCGCCAGCGAACACGCCGCCCGGATGACCGCCATGGACAATGCCCAAAGCAACTGCAAAGAGATGATCAACACCCTGACCATCGTGATGAACAAGGCCCGGCAGGCGGCCATTACTAAAGAATTGATGGATATCGTGGGCGGGGCTGAGGCCCTTAAGGGCTAAGCCGCCCGGATGAGGAGGATTTAGAGCATATGAATATCGGGAAAGTAGCCCGCGTTATCGGTCCGGTGGTGGACGTGGAATTTGAGGAAGGTAAACTGCCGGCCATTAAAAACGCCTTGTTAATCAGCAACCCGGCCATCGACGACGTCGAAGACAACCTGGTGGTGGAAGTGGCCCAGCACCTGGGCAACAACATGGTCCGCACCATCGCCATGGACACCACCGACGGTCTGGTCCGGGGCATGCCCGTCAAAGACACCGGGGATGCCATCAAGGTGCCGGTGGGACACGAGGCCCTGGGGCGGGTGCTCAACGTGGTGGGCCGCCCGGTGGACGGTTTGGGCCCGGTGACCGCCAAGACCTATTATCCCATTCACCGCCCGGCGCCCCCCTTCGTGGACCAGGACACTACTGTTAAAGTTTTGGAAACCGGCGTCAAGGTTATTGACCTGCTGGTGCCCTTCCCCCGGGGCGGCAAGATGGGGATGTTCGGCGGCGCCGGCGTGGGCAAGACCGTCGTTATGATGGAAATGATCCACAACATCGCCATGCACCACGGCGGCATCTCGGTGTTCGCCGGGGTGGGCGAACGCACCCGTGAGGGCAACGACCTCTACCTGGAAATGAAACACTCGGGCGTTCTCCCCAAGGCGGCTTTGATCTACGGCCAGATGACCGAGCCCCCCGGGGCCCGGGCCCGGGTAGCCTTAACCGCCCTGACCGCGGCGGAATACTTCCGGGATGAAGAAGGCCAGGATACCCTGCTCTTCATCGACAACATCTTCCGTTTCACCCAGGCGGGTTCCGAGGTATCGGCCCTCTTGGGCCGCATGCCCTCCGCCGTAGGCTACCAGCCCACCCTGGGCACCGACCTCGGTGAATTGCAGGAGCGCATCACCTCCACCAAGAAAGGGTCCGTCACCTCGGTACAGTGCATTTACGTGCCCGCCGACGACTTGACCGACCCGGCGCCGGCTGCCACCTTCGCTCACCTGGACGGCACCGTGGTGCTCTCCCGGGCGCTTACGGAACTGGGCATCTACCCCTCGGTGGACCCCCTGGACTCCACTTCCCGCATCCTGGACCCCCAGGTGTTGGGTGACGAGCACTACTTTGTCGCCCGGAACGTCCAGCAGATCCTCCAGAAGTATAAGGACCTGCAGGACATCATCGCCATTCTGGGCATTGACGAACTCTCCGACGAAGACAAGCTGACCGTGTCCCGGGCCCGGAAGATGCAGCGTTTCCTGTCCCAGCCCTTCTTCGTGGCTTCCACGTTCACCGGCCAGGAAGGCAAGTTCGTGTCCGTGCCGGACACCGTGCGGGGCTTTAAGGAAATCATCGAAGGCAAGCACGACGATCTGCCGGAGCAGGCCTTCTACATGGTGGGCGGCATCGAAGAAGCGGTGGCCAAGGCCGAACGGCTGGCGGCCGCCTAAAGGCTTACGGAGACCAAGCCTATGGCAGAAAAAGAACTCCTGTTGGAGGTGGTTACTCCTGATCGCCTGGTCCTGTCCACCGGGGCCGACGTGGTGGTGTGTCCCGGGGTGGAAGGCCAGTTCGGCGTCCTGCCAGGCCACATCCCCTTTCTGAGCGCCCTGGATATCGGCGAGATGTACTATCGCAAAGGCGGGCAGATCGAGTACCTGGCGGTGAGCGGCGGCTTTGCCGAAGTCACCGGCGAGAAGGTGACCATCGTAGCGGAATCGGCCGAGAAGGGCCGGGAGATTGACCTGGAACGGGCCAGGCGGGCCCAGGAACGGGCCGAGAAACGCCTGGCCGCGGCCAAGACCGAGAATATCGACTGGGCCCGGGCCGAAGCCGCCATGCGCCGCTCCCTCGTGCGCGCCAAGGTGGCCGGCCGCTAACCCATCATTCACCTAACCTGATACCTAAAGGCAAGCCTGAATTCCGGGGCTTGCCTTTTCATTTTTAGAAAATAGTAGTATTTATAAAAGGATCAAATCTCAGGGTGAGAATTCCGTCACTACGGACTGGTTCCCAATAGCCGCTTTTAAACTTAAGCCCATAATAATCTGTAGCCGCAGGCTTTAGCCTGCGTTGACATGACGGCAACGAACTGTGAAATACAAGCTTTCGCGTCACGCCCGGTTGGAAATGGAGAGACGGGGTATTTCCCTGGACCTGTTGGAACAGCTTTTGCAAAATCCCCAACAGATAGTTGCGGAAACTCGGGGCAAGAAAGCCTATCAATCAATCATTGATTTTGGGTCAGGGAAGAGATTCCTGGTGCGTGCGATTGTGGCTGACGAAAATGATCCGCCTGTCGTGATAACGGTTTATCGCACCAGCAAAATTCACAAATACTGGAGGATGCCATGAAGGTAACCTATGATCCCGAAGTGGACGTGTTGCGCATTTTCTTCAGCAGCGCCCCCATCGAAGAAAGCGATGAAGAAAAGCCCGGGATAATCATCGACTACGATAAAGACGGCAATGTCGTGGGCATGGAAATTCTGGACGCCTCCAAGCGCATGGATAATCCGAGGGCGGTGGATTATGCGGTGATGGGGTAAATATCATCTAGCTCCCAAGATGAGCTTGGTAACGAGGAGATTAAAATATGGGTTTATTTGGGCCTTCGAAAATTAGAATTACGCCTAATAATTTCGTTAAAACTCAACTAAATAAAATATTCTCTGCAAATTTTATAAGCGTAGAGGAAAAAGGTTTTGCAGATTTATCTAAAGAGATATCAATTTTTAAAATTGTTATTCTTGATAAGTATTTAAAAGAGAGACAAAATGTAATTTATAATTTGCTACAACTATCATGGGATAGAACTGTTCCATATGATATTTTTATAGAATATAGTTTAATTATGCTTGATGATCCAAGAGTTAAGGCGGTAAATTCTGGAGTTTATGACATGTGTTTATCAAAGGCAGAGCAAGCTGGCATGGATACTTTTGGATATATTTCGATGATTTTTATTACTCAGATAATTCCACAGAATGTCGAGATAAATGATACTGACTATTCGAAACTCTATCAAATATATGGAACAGATTTCACTAGTCTTTATATATTTTTTGAATCTTTGATTAAAGGTTATAAATTTATAAAATAATTGGCCAGTTTGTAGCGCCATATAAAAATGTGATTTGGCATAAAGAGTGCATAAAGGTAGAAGATGGAAAAATTAGAAGACAACATCACCGCCGTCATCCTGGCTGCGGGCCAGGGGACCCGGATGAAGTCAACGAAGCCCAAGGTGCTGCACCAGATCCTGGGCCGGCCGATGATCGCTTATCTCCTGGATACCCTGAAGGAGGTGGGCGTCACCGATATCGTGGTGGTGGTGGGCCACCAGGCCGAGGCGGTAAAGGACGCATTGAAAGACTATGAGCTGCGCTTCGTCATCCAAGAGCCGCAGCTGGGCACCGGCCATGCGGTCCAGGTGGCCATGCCGGCGGTGCCCGCAGAAAGTGGCACCGTTGTGGTCCTGTGCGGCGACGCGCCGTTGATTTCCGGGGAAAGCATTTCAGCGCTTCAACTGCTGCACGACAGCACCGCGGCCGCAGTCACCGTCCAGACCATCGAGCTGCCGGACGGGGCCCATTATGGCCGGGTGGTGCGGGACGAGGCCGGCCGGGTGGCGGCGGTGGTGCAGGCCAAAGATTCCCAAGACCGGCCCGACCTCCTGGCCATCCGGGAGATCAACACCGGGGCTTATTGTTTTGACACGGGGTTTCTGGTGGATGGACTTATGAAAATACCCAAAAGCCCGGTTACTGGCGAAATTTATCTCACCGACCTGATCCACATCGCCCGGCAGCAGGGGCGGGCGGTGGAAGCCCTGGTGGACCCGGACTGGGAGGCGCTCTTGGGGATCAACAGCCGGGCCGAGCTGGCCGGGGCCACCCGCACCGTCAAGCACCGCATCAACGACCGGCATATGGACCAGGGGGTCACCCTCATCGACCCGGAGTCCACCTATATCGAACCCCTGGTGACCATCGGCCAAGACACCATCATTTATCCTAATGTCTATCTCCAGGGCAAAACCGTCATCGGTGAGGACTGCCTTATCGAGACGTCGGTTAAGA
>PEWM01000238.1:0-582 GCA_002779455.1 Deltaproteobacteria bacterium CG07_land_8_20_14_0_80_60_11 | reverse complement strand
CCTGGAAAATGACGTTCATATCAAGATGGGCTGCGTCATTACCCAGAGCCGGGTCGGGGCCGGGGTGGATATCGGACCCTGTGCCCATCTGCGGCCCTTAAGCGACCTCCGGCCGGGGGTGCACGTCGGCAATTTCGTGGAAGTGAAAAAATCCGTTCTGCATGAAGGCGTCAAGGCCGGCCATCTCACCTACCTGGGAGATGCGGACATCGGGGCCGGCGCCAACGTGGGGGCCGGGACCATCACCTGCAACTACGACGGCGAGAAGAAGCATCCCACCATCATCGGCGAGGGCGCCTTCATCGGCAGCAATACCGCCCTGGTGGCGCCAGTGACCGTGGGCGCCGGGGCCTACGTCGGCGCCGGCTCCACCATCACCGAGGACGTGCCGCCGGGCAATCTGGGGATCGCCCGGGCCAGGCAGGTAAACCTGGAGCGCCGGTTGACCGGGAAGAAGAAAGAAGAGTAAAGAGTGGCGGGCAGCTTTTTAGGTTGCTATCATTCTGCTTTCACCTCATGAGGCGCCCAAGCAGAGCTTGGGAACGAGAGGAATCTCCAGGATCAGGGAGTAAGATCAGGAAT
>PEWM01000078.1 GCA_002779455.1 Deltaproteobacteria bacterium CG07_land_8_20_14_0_80_60_11 | reverse complement strand
TTCCCGACCCGATTTGATAAGTCCTTGTTTTTGCTGATAGCTGATAGCTGACTGCTGATAGCTTACCATTAATCATCCCGGTCCCCCTGGTCAGGGGGCTGCGCCGGGCCCCGGCCGAACACAAAGGCGTTCAAATCCACCCCCAGGGCCTGGGCCACGGGGGTGCACTTGGCCTGGAGCAGGAACCAGACGCGGGGGTCGGCCAGATGACTCATGGTCTCGAAGTGTCCCATGCCTTTGGCCACGATGAGGCGGGCGGACTCATAGAGTTCACGGAAGCCGGGGCTGACCCCGTGAAGCTCCAGCCCCACGGTGCGGGCCCCGGTGTCCACCACCGGCTCCAGGGCTGCTCTCAGGCCCGAGGACTCAAGGTCCGCTAAGGTGAGATCGTTCTGGATGGGCCCGGCCTTCACCGCGTAGAGCACCCGCCATCCCCGGCGCCGCAGGGAGGACACCAGGGGGCGGTCAAAGAACTGCTCCCCGGCGTTGTCCGCCAGGTAAAGGAGGAGGCCGGGAGGGGCCTCCAGCTCCCGGCGAAACTCCGGCGCCTCGGCAATCCCGAACTCCACCCGGGCCAGCATCGCCCGGGCCACTTCCGCTTCTCCCCGGAAAAAATCGATGGCATTGCCCGCCGCGGCCAGGCGGAGGAGGGATTCCAGGTCGTCGCCGTACGCCGGCGCCAGCCGCTGGTGCATCCGGGCCGCCCCGGCGGTCGCCGCGGCTTTCCGGGCCGCAAAGGGATCAAAGTTCCCGGAGAGGTGATGGATAATGCGGAGCAACCGGTTGGCGATGGTGGCGGGAATGGCGTCTGGGCCAAACTCCTGATCCAGGCGGCGGCGGGCGTTCTCAAGGGCCTGGCGCCGCACCGCCGGGTCCGGGGTGGCCAGATTCACCGCGAGCTTTACCAGCCGCTCCAGACAGGCATAGCACTCAGGGCGAATGGCCATGGGCCGCATGGGTTCTCCAGATCATTTCAGGTGGAGCCGGAACCTAGGGCCGCGGGCCTTCCTTGAGCCAAACCCCGGGCCGGATTTGGTCGAGGCCAGGCCTTCAGGGGAGGAGGGTTAGGACTCAGGACCCCCGGGAACTATCCGCTTTCTGAGGGGGGCGGCTGGCGCTTGAGCAGCCAGCAGTTGAAAATCAGCAGATAAGCGCAACCGCATTTCCGGCACTCGTAATGCTTGCTGCCGGGTATGTAGTTCATCCAGGGTTTACGCCGGATTCTGGTTAAGGTCTTTCTGCAAGAGGGGCATTTGCGGGACATGATATCACCATGAAAAATCGAGCGCTTCTGCTAAAAATCCCTTGGGCCCTGGTCAGGTCCGCCTGCAAAAAAACAGCCGGCGCGGGGCGGCGGCGGTCCGAAACCTATCCGATCTGCCCGGCGGCGTCCGGTGACTTCGCTTACTCTGAATGAAAAGTTAAGGCCCGGCGTTAAAACCCCTTTGATTGTATTATATATTGTAGTCCCTGGGAAAGATTTTTTGTCAGAATATCTCTACACCCCTTGAAACCTCTGGCAGGTGCGAGGGGATTTGAACCCCCGGCCCCGGCCGCGTCAAGGTGGTTCAATGAAAAATAATTAAACCCCTACCTGTTTCAAACCGATAGCGCAATACAGGGGGCTGTTACAGGCCTAAATAATCGGCAGCCTAGTGCTTGCCGGGTTAACCGGCTCTCAACTTTCCATCCCTGGACCTGGTTCCAGCCTGGCAGGGCCTACCCGATTCACCGGATAAGGGGCGCCATTGATGAGCTACATTACGGCCGAGAAAAACTTAGACACCGAACCGGGAGAGAATCTGCGAATTTGGGCTGACAAGTTCCTGACGGCAAAAGGCGGCGAGTTCGACAAAATCTCCCCGGCGGATGTGAAGAACCTGGTGCTCGAACTGAAAATGCATCAGGCGCAGCTGGAGATGCAGAATGAAGAACTGCATCGGGCCGAGGCCGAGGTGCAGCACAGCCTGGAAAAATTAACCAAGGCCCTGGACGGCACGGTTTTGGCTTTAGCCAACACCGTGGAGATGAGAGATCCTTATACCGCCGGGCATCAGCGGCGGGTGGCGCAGTTGGCCTGCGCCATTGCCCGGGAAATGGGGTTTTCGGCGGAGCGGGTCGAAGGCATGCGAGTCCTGGGGTGCCTGCATGATATCGGCAAGATCGCCATTCCCGCCGAGATTCTGAGTAAGCCGGGCCGCATCAGTCCCATGGAGTTCACGCTCATCAAAGACCACCCGCGGATGGGATACGAGATCATCAAAGACATCGACTTCCCCTTCCCGTTAGCTAAAGGCATTCTCCAGCACCATGAGCGCCTCAACGGTTCGGGGTATCCGCTGGGGATCTCGGGTCCGGATATTATCCTGGAGGCCAGAATCCTGGGAGTGGCGGACGTGGTGGAGGCCATGGCCTCCCACCGGCCCTACCGGATGGCACTGGGGATAGACCAGGCCCTGGAAGAGATCTCCCGGAACCGGGGAATTTTATATGACCCGGAAGTCGTGGACATTTGCCTAAAAATTTTTACGGAGAAAGGGTTCTCGTTCTCTACCTAACTTCACCAATCTTGGCGCATTTCCCAAGATGCTGGTTTTTGGTCATTCTGAGCCGCCACCGGCGGCGAAGAATCTTGCCTGTATCACCTCAAGCCCATGAGCCTTCGGCTCTCTCAAAATAATGAAAAGGCCGGTGGCACAGGCTTCCCAGCCTGTGCCGGGACACCCGAGGGCGGGTGCCCTACACAAGTTTCAAGGAACTTTTCAAGGCAGTTCTGCATGGGCCTTGGCCCCACCCGTAAAACATGAAAAGATCTGGTGGCACAGGTTTTTAACCTGTGCTGAGGAACTTTTCGGAACAGAAACTATGAGTGCGCTTGCACAGGCAGGAATGCCTGTGCCACCGGCATAGGGCGGACACGCAGGTCCGCCCCTACGGTATGAGTCAATGGCCTAGACGCCCTTACCGTTGCTCTATAAAAACCAATAGCCTATAATATTCCCCTATGACCCCCAAACGTCCCGTTTACCCCTTTGCGGCCCTGGTGGGGCAGGAGCGGCTGAAGCTGGCCCTCATCCTCAACGCCATCAATCCCCGTATCGGCGGGGTGCTGATCCGCGGGGAGAAAGGCACGGCCAAGTCCACCGCGGCCCGGGGGTTGGCGGAGTTATTGCCCCCCATTGCCATGGTGGCGGGCTGCCCGTTTCACTGCCACCCGGAGTTGCCCGAGCTTATGTGCGACGCTTGCCGCAAGCGCCGTGATCAGGGAGAAGTCCTGCCTCGCCGGGACCGGCCCATGGTTGTGGTGGATTTGCCCCTGGGCACCACCGAGGACCGCTTGCTGGGCACCCTTGATCTCGAACGCGCCATTAAAAGCGGCGAAAAGCATTTTGAGCCGGGATTGCTCGCCGCGGCCAACCGGGGGATTTTGTACGTCGACGAAGTGAACCTGTTGGACGACCACCTGGTGGACGTGCTGTTGGACGCCGCGGCCATGGGGGTCAACGTGGTGGAGCGGGAGGGCATTTCGTTCGCCCACCCGGCCCGCTTCATCCTGGTGGGCACCATGAACCCCGAGGAGGGTGAACTCCGGCCCCAGTTGCTGGACCGCTTCGGGTTGTGCGTCGAGGTTACGGGGCTGAACAATCTCGACGCCCGCATGGCCGTGGTGGAGCGCCGCCTGGCCTTCGAGGCCGATCCGGAGGGTTTTGCCGCCGACTGGCAGGGGGAGCAGCAAATCATCCGCCAGGGCATTTTGAGAGCCCGGGAGCGCCTGCCCCGGGGGAGCTTCTCAACCGATCTCCTGCGGCTCATCACCGCCATCTGCGTGGACCAGGGGGTGGACGGCCACCGGGCCGACATCTTTATGCTCAAGGTGGCCCAGACCCTGGCGGCCTACCGGGGGCGCGAGGCCGTGAGCCCGGCGGACGTGCGGGAGGCGGCGTCCCTGGTCTTGCCCCACCGCCTGCGGCGCCAACCCTTCAGCGAATCCGAGATGGACGAGAACCGGCTGGAGGAAACCTTCCGGAAGCACGCCGACGCGATGGAGTCGCGCCGCCTTGATCCGCCCCCGCCCCAACCGGGGGACGCCTCCCCCGAGGGGAAGGAGGCGGTTTTGGTCGGCGAGGTCACGGTGACGCCGGGGGCCACCTTCCCGGTGCGGCCTTTGGAGCTGCCCCCCGACCGCCAGGCCAAAAAGACCCCGGGGTCCCGCACCCGGGCCCGGAGCGAAGATACCACCGGGCGCTATGTGCGCCCCACCCTGGTCAAGCCCGGCATTCCGGATCTGGCCCTTGACGCGACCATTCGGGCCGCGGCCCCCTTCCAGGGGCTGAGGGCGCGCGGCAACCTGGCCCTGGCCATCCGGGAGCCTGATCTGCGCTACAAGGTGCGGGAGAAGCGCATCGGGCGCAACATCCTGTTCGTGATGGACGCCTCCGGCTCCATGGGGGCGGACGCGCGGATGGTCGAAACCAAGGCCGCGATCCTGTCGCTGTTGATCGGCGCCTACCAGAAGCGGGAGCGGGTGGGGCTCATCGTCTTTCGGGGCTTTGAGGCCCGGGTGGCCCTGCCCTTCACCCACAGCGTCGAGATGGCCCAGCGCTATCTGACCCATCTCCCCACCGGCGGCAAGACCCCCCTGCCCCACGCCCTCTTCCTGGCCCGGGAGCTGCTGCGCCAGGAAAAGGCCCGGCATCCCAAAGACGCCTTTCTCCTGGTCCTCATCACCGACGGCCGGGCCAACCTCAGCCTGAAGAAGGGGCGGACGCCCATGGAGGAAGTCAAGGAACTGGCGGCGCAGATCGGGACCCTGGGGATCAACGCCCTGGTGCTGGACACGGAGCGTTTCGCCCCCTGCCTGGACCTGGGCTGCCTGCCGGAGCTGAGCCGGCTCCTTAAGGGCCAGTATCATTCGGTGCAGAGCCTGAGGGCCCCGGAGGTGGTGGCCCGCATCACCGCGGCCCTGGGAGAGGCCGCCGCCCCCTGAGGGAGCCGCACCGCCGCCAGGAATCCGTTTTACCATCCCGAACCATTGACAATTACCGCCGGTTGAGCTACAGGATAAACACATCTGGCCCGCCGGTCAGCATCGTGACGCCTTTAGGTTAATATATCGCAATCACCATACTTCTGGGTTGACCGGCCTCAGGGGCCTTGGAAATCACGGGGACATGTCATGGCGGAACCACAGCAACCAACCTGGCTCAAGCTGGCAGTCCTGACCGTCATCGTCCTGGCGGCGGCCGCGGGCCTTTCGGCCTTCAAGTCCAGCGGTTATGCCACCCGGGCCCAGATTTTCGCCGCCCGGGAGGCCCAGCATTGGCAAGATTATCAGGTGGTAAGCCTCAAGAAGGATAATTTCGGCCTGCACCGGGATATCCTGGCAACCCTGGGGCTGTCGGAGGGCAAAGCCGCCAAGGCCCCCAAGACCACGGCCGCCAGGATCAAGGCCTATGAAGAGGAAATGAGCCGCCTGAACCAGGAGCGGGACCAGATCAAAAAGGTGGCCCAGACCCTGGCCGCCCAGGAGGAAGCGCTGGCCCAGAAGGCCGGAGAACTGGGGCTGGCCGTGATTCTCTTCCAACTGGGCATCATGAGTTCCGCCGCGGGGGCCCTCACCCGGAAAAAAATCTTGTGGCTGATGGGGCTGGGCCTGGGCGTCTGGGGCCTGGTTTACCTGGTGAAAAATTTGGTTCTCTGAAGCCCGCAGGGGTCAATAATATGAGAGCTTAAGGTGTAATACCATTTTCGCATTAAGCTGCATCAAATCATCAACATAACTCCCTGATATTGCCTTATTCTTTTACCGAAAACCGAAAACCGAAACCTGTATTAGATGATGATTCCCTTGTTTGCCCCGCTCGTTTCTGATCCTCTCACTTATACCAAACTGCGTTCATACAGGTAATTTATGTTCCGTAGGGGCGGACCCATGTGTCCGCCC
>PEWM01000132.1:840-7813 GCA_002779455.1 Deltaproteobacteria bacterium CG07_land_8_20_14_0_80_60_11 | reverse complement strand
CCCATGGCGGAGTTGGGCCAGAAGTCCATTGAAGTTCGGGGCCTGAAGGTCTCCATCACCGAGATCGACATCCCGGTCAACTTCGGGGCGGCCTTCGAAGGTGAGCGGGTCCGCAAAGACGACCTCTATGCCGAGTGCGGCGGCGGCAAGACCCAGGCGGTGGAATGGGTCACCAGCAAACGCATGGACGAAGTGGAAGACGGCAAGGTGGAAGTCTTCGGTCCCGACCTTCCCGACCTGCCGCAGGACAAAATCCCCATGCGGCTGCCTCTGGCGGTGGTGGTGGAAGTGGCCGGCCGGGCCTTCCAGCCCGACTTCGAGCCTATCCTGGAGCGGCAGATTCACCACCTGGTGAACTACGCCCAGGGCGTCATGCACATCGGGCAGCGGGACATCGCCTGGTACCGGATCGGCAAGGCCGCGGTGGAAAAGGGCTTCAGCCTGAAACACATCGGGGTTATCCTGCACGCCAAGTTCCACCAGGACTTCGGCGCCATCTTCGACAAATGCCAGGTGAAGCTCTACACCGAACCGGAGAAGGTGAAAGAACTCACCGACATAGCCCGGAAAATCTATCACGTTCGTGACGCCCGGGTGGAGAACATGCGGGACGAAACTACCGAGATTTACTATTCCTGCACCCTGTGCCAGTCCTTCGCCCCCAACCACGTCTGCGTGGTCAGCCCGGAGCGGACCGGCCTGTGCGGCGCCTACAACTGGATGGACTGCAAGGCCTCCAATGAAATCAATCCCACCGGCCCCAACCAGCCCATCCAGAAGGGCGAGACCCTGGATGACAAGCTGGGCATGTGGCAGGGAGTCAATGACTTCGTGTTCAAGGCCTCCCGGCAAACGGTGGAGAAATACAACTTCTACAGCCTGGTCTATGATCCCATGACCACCTGCGGCTGCTGCGAAGCCATTTCTGCAGTATTGCCCATGTGCAACGGCATCATGACGGTTAACCGGGACTACACCGGGGAAACCCCCTGCGGCATGAAGTTCACCACCCTGGCCGGCGTCATCGGCGGCGGTCAGGTAACCCCGGGCTTCGTGGGCCACAGCAAGTACAACGTCTGCCAGCGGAAGTTCGTCAAAGGCGACGGCGGCCTGAAGCGAATAGTGTGGATGCCCAAAATCCTGAAAGAAGAACTTCGGGAACAGCTCCTGAAACGGGGCGAGGAAGAGGGGATGCCCGATCTGCTCGATCGCATTGCCGATGATACTGTGGGCGTCACCGAGGACGAAATCCTGGCCTTCCTGACGGAGAAGAAGCACCCGGCCCTGGAAATGGACCCGATTATCGGTTAACCTTCACGGGGCCTGAAGGTGCGCCCCTTCAGGCCCTTTCTCGATTGCAGCTCCCGGCGGGATGGGTAACACCCGGTTAACTCACCGTGGGCCGCCAGCCATGGATAAGGAGAGAGACAATGGCATTAACTGGAATTGAAATCTTTAAAATGCTCCCCAAGACCAACTGTAAGGAATGCGGCTTGCCCACGTGTCTGGCCTTTGCCATGGCCCTGGCCAGCGGCAAGGCCGAGTTGGATAAATGTCCTTACGTGTCCGATGAGGCCAAAGAAAAACTTGCCGTCGCCTCGGCCCCGCCCATCCGCCCCGTCAAGCTGGCGATGAAGGAAGGGGTCAAGACCATCGGCGGTGAGACCGTGATGTTCCGCCACGAAAAGACCTTCTTCAACCCCACCGTCATCGCCGGACTGGTCACCACCGCCGCTCCCGATGCGGAAGTGGATAAAAAGCTGGCTCAGTTCATGAAGTTGCAGTATGACCGGGTAGGCCTGTTGTTGCGCCCGGAAATGATCGCCGTCAAAGACATGAACGGCGACGCCGGGAAGTTCGCCGCCCTGGCGAAAAAGGTCATGGACAAGACCGATGCGGCAATTTTGCTCTGCTCTGACAAAGCCGACGTCTTGAAAGCCGGGGCCGAAGCCGCCAAGGACCGGAAGCCGCTTCTGGGCGTCGCTACGCCTGAGAATGCCGATGCCTTCGGCGCTCTGGCCAAGGAACTGGGGCTGGCCCTGGTGGCCAAGGCCGACGGCTATGACGCCCTGGCGGCGCTCACCACCAAACTTACCGGCATGGGCCTCAAAGACCTGGTGATCGATACCGGAGCCCGCGCCCTGAAACAGGCTCTTCAAGATCAGATCGTCATCCGCCGGGCCCCCCTGACGGCTCACTTCAAGCCTTTCGGCTTCCCCACCATCACCTGCCCGGCTGATATGACCGACGATCCCATGATGGAAAAGCTCTACGCTGCGGTCTTCATTGCCAAGTACGGCGGCATCGTGGTGGTCAACGACCTGTCCGCCGACGGGATCTTCCCCCTGCTGCTGGAGCGCCTCAATATCTTCACTGACCCGCAGAGGCCCATGATCATCTCCCCGGGCATCTACGAGATCGGGAATCCGGGCCCGGATTCCCTCGTGGCTGTCACCACCAACTTCGCCCTCACCTACTTCATCGTGTCCGGCGAGATTGAGGCCAGCAAGGTACCCACCTGGCTGCTCATCCAGGACACCGAGGGCCTGTCGGTGATGACCGCCTGGGCCGCCGGGAAATTCTCCGGCGACTCGGTGGCGAGCCACGTCAAAAAATGCGGGATTGCCGACAAGGTCAAGACCCGTACGCTCATTATTCCGGGATATGCCGCGGGCATCAGCGGTGACCTGGAAGAGGAACTGCCCGATTGGAAAATTCTCATCGGGCCGCGGGAAGCCTCCCATATCCCGGCCTTGTTGAAAACCCTGTAGTTCGCCTGGGAGCTCCTCAGATATCCGGGAAGAAGGCCGCAGGGGCTTTCTTCCCCACCGACAGCACCGTCAAGAAGGGAGTCACCTGATGAGTAAATTTTACCGAATCGGCGAAAACCTGAACGTGGTGACCAAAGTCTATGGTCAAGCGATGAAGGAGCGTAATCCCAAACCTATCCAGGAGTTGGCCGTGAAAGAGGCCGAGGCCGGGGTGGATTTTATTGACGTCAATATCGGACCGGCCCGCAAGGGCGGCGAAGAACTGATGCAGTGGATCGTCAAGGCCATCCAGGCAGTGGTGCCCAACGTGCCCCTGGCCCTGGACACCTCCAACATCGCCGCCATGGAAGCCGGACTCAAGGTTCACAAAGGCCGGGCGATCATTAATTCCATCATGGCCCGGCCCGAACGCATGGACGGCATGATGCCCCTGGTGAAGAAGTACGACGCCGACATGATCGGTTTGCTGTGGGGCCCCGAGGGCATGCCCCGGGACGAACACGAACGCGGCATGCTCACCGCTGAAATCCTGGCCAAGGCGGCGGAATACGATATCGAGAACGAGCGCATCTGGTTCGATCCCATCATCGCGCCGCTGAATATCCAGCAGAACCAGCTCATGGCCGACATGGAGTACATGAAGATGCTCCAGGACATGGCGCCGGGCTCCAAGTCCACCTGCGGCCTATCCAACGCCAGTAACGGCGTACCGGACGAACTCAGGCCCATCATCAACCGCACCTACATCATTATGATCCAGCGCTGCGGCATGGTCTCCGCCATCGTGGACTCCTTCGACCAGGAACTGGCCGACGTGGTCAGCGGCAAAATGCCGGAAGTGGTCAAGATTGTTTACGATATCATGGACGGCAAATCCGTGGACATCCCATCCATGTCCAAAACCGCGCAGAACTACGCCAAGACCGCCCGGGTCATCATGGGCCAGGTCCTGTTCTCCGATTCCTGGCTGGAAGTGTAAGCACAAAGCATTTTCATCGCAACAAACCTGAAGGGGCGGGTTTATAACCCGCCCCCCTTTTTATTTTGAGGAGGTAAGGATCGGGGGGCGCCCGCCACTGGCGACGCGCCCCCGGGTCTTGGTCAGGCTTAACGCCGATAGCCCAGGATTTGCTCCACTTCCTTGGCATCCGCATCCATGAGGTAGGGGATGCCGGAGATCTTGGCGGCTTCTTCGGTCAGCGCTATCAAGTCGTTGCGGTCGATATATTTTAAGGCGAACTTGCGGGCCCCGGCCATGAACTGCTGCAGCCCCTGGGTCAAGCGGCTGATATAGCTGTACATGCCCACCGCGCCGGCGGGAATCCGGCCATACTCGCCCAGCGGGTAATCCCGGCGCAGGACCGCGGCCTCGGCGAAGTGCTCCACGTAGGCCTCCTTGCAGTCCCGTTCTTCCCGCAAGCACACCTCTTCCAGTTTCCGGCCCTCATTGGTGCCCACCATGGCCGCGGTCATCATGGAACGGCCCATGCACACCAGCTTGACGTAAGGCGCGCCCAGGGCCAGCCCCTTGAACACATGGTCCTCCAGGGACAGGCCGCCGGCGATGGCGCAGTCGGGCACGAACCTGCCCTGCTGCTTGAGATGGTTCAGGTACTCATACAGCAGGCACTCAATGTAGACGGTGGGGATGCCCCATTCGTTCATCATGCGCCAGGGGCTCATGCCGGTGCCGCCGCCGGAGCCGTCCACCGTGAGCAGGTCAATCTTGGCCTCGGAGGCGAATTTCACCGCCCGGGCCAGGTCGGCGGGCCGGTAGGCCCCGGTCTTGAGCGAGACGCGCTTGGCGCCGGCGTTGCGGAGGTGCTCGATGGTCTTATAGAACTCGTCTTCATCCACCATGCCCACGCGGGAATGGCGTTCGAATTCCTTGATCCCCTTGGCTTCGTAGCGCTCCTCGGTGGCCGCGTCGGTGGGATCGGGCAGCACGATGTAGCCCCGGCTCCGGAGGAGTTGGGCCCGCTCCAGGGTGTGGAGCTTGACTTCGCCGCCGATGTTTTTGGCCCCCTGGCCCCACTTGAGTTCAAAGAACTCGATCCCCAGCTTTTCGATGACATATTCGGGGACGCCCAGGCGAGCGTCCTCAACGTTGGCCTGGATAATGATATCGCCCTTCCCCTGGTACCATTTTCTAAAGATTTTGATCCGGCGCTCCATTTCCGGGGAGCGGATGACGCGGCCACCTTTGATATCGGCATTGGGGTCCATGCCGCAGACGTTTTCCCCGCACACGATGATGATGCCGCTGATGGCGGCGCCGATGGCCATGGCTTCCCAGTGGACCCGGGCGATCTCGGTGGAGCCGAGGGCCCCGGTAAAGGCCGGGAAGGCTAATTTGACTTTTTCTTTCACCCCGATTTCGGCGGTGACATCCACCGCCGGGAAGATGGCCGTATCCGAATCGGCCTTGATGCCCACCGCGCCCACGCAGGTCCCCTGGACGTTGAAGTAGGAAAAATCCACCGGATAGTCTTTATCCGCCCCGGCGGTGATATTGCCGAAGGGCTGGGGATAGAGCATCTCCCGGCCCCGGATGGCCGAGCGGCCGATCTCGCAGGGGCCGGGGCAGCTGTCCAGGCAGGTGACGCAGATACCGGAGCTGGGGGCGGGCTTCACCCGGTTTTTGGTTAAGGTGGCGGGGCTGCGGTTGGGATTGCTGAGACTCATGGTTTCCTGTCCTCCTTTGGTTTATGGGCCGGGTTGGACCGCGGCCGCTGATTTCCTTGTATAAAAAATCGAATCGTCAACAAAATTGGGTTTTACCTGAATGGCAAAATAACAATAGTGTAGATAGGCTGATATCGACTGAGGCGCGGGGCATGGACCGACGGAGGGGAAATGAGAGCGATAAATATGCATATTATATGAAAAAACAACAAGTTAGCAGATTAGCCATAGTCAACTCCCTGAAAATCATCATAAAATCAGTCTCTACCTAATGCAAAGATTAGGCCATTATAAATTGCTGTAAATTCAATAGGTTAGCATTTCGACTTATACAGAAATGTCAGATAGCAAAGCGTATTATACAAAAATGTGCAATAAAAGCTAATAGTTGCCATAAATGTATGGTGTCGTACCATTATTGACAAAAAGGTAATTCAGACCATGGCCGGCGGCTGCCGGTCGCCAGCCGGGAAGGAGGCGAGGTCCTTAATTCTGGCTCCCAAGCCCAGCTTGGGAACCATTTCCGTTCCCCAGTATAAATTGGGAACGAGGGGAAAAATCCGGTTCATAGCAAAAAAAAAAGGGCGGGGCAATGCCCCCCCTTTTTACGATTCGATGATGCCTGCTTAATCCAGGGAACTCAATCCACTCAGTTCTGATCAGACCCCCATTACGCCGCCCGGAACCGTTTGGCGTCGATGCCGTACTGCTTGATTTTGTAGCCCAGGATCCTGAGGCTGGTGTCCAGGAGTTGGGCCGACTGGCTCTGGTTGCCCCGGGTCTGGCGCAGGGCCTCGGTGATGAGTTCCCGCTCCAGGTTCTCTACCTGGGCGGACAGGCCCCGGTGGTCCCCTCCCGGCTCCTGGCGCTGCAAGGTGGGAGGTAAGTGAACGCTGAGGATGGTGTCCTCGTCGCACACCAGCACCGCCCGCTCGATAATGTTTTGCAGTTCCCGGACGTTGCCGGGCCAGGGGTACTGCATGAGCAGGTCCAGGGCCGGGGCCGACAGGCGCTTCACCGGCTTGGCGTGCTCCCCGGCGTACTTGGTCAAAAAATGTTCCGACAGGGCCGGGATGTCGGCCATGCGCTCCCGTAAGGGGGGCAGGTAGATGGGAAAGACGTTGAGGCGGTAGTAGAGGTCTTCCCGGAAAATCCCTTTGGACAAGGCCTGCTCCAGATCACGGTGGGTAGCGGCCAGCAGGCGGATGTCGGCCTTCAGGGTGGCCGTCCCGCCCAACCGGGTGAACTCCCGCTCCTGGATAACCCGCAGGATTTTGAGCTGCACATTGAGGCTGAGGTCGCCGATTTCATCCAGAAAGATCGTCCCGCCCTGGGCCAGCTCGAAGCGGCCCTGCTTGCGCTGCATGGCCCCGGTGAAGGCCCCCCGCTCGTGGCCGAAGAGCTCGCTCTCCACCAGGGTCTCCGGCAGGGCCGCCAGGTTTACCTTGATGAAGGGCTTGTCGGCCCGCAGGGAGTTATAGTGGAGGGCCGAGGCCACCATTTCCTTGCCGGTGCCG
>PEWM01000132.1:0-821 GCA_002779455.1 Deltaproteobacteria bacterium CG07_land_8_20_14_0_80_60_11 | reverse complement strand
TGGTGGCGTTGCTCTTGGCCACCCGTTCGATCATCTCGAACACCTCGCGCATGCGCCCCGAGGTGCCGATGATATTGCCCATCTGGTAGCGTTCCTGTAGTTGGCCTTTGAGTTTCAGGTTTTCGTTGTGCAGGCGTTCCTTCTCCCGGTCGATGAGCAGCAGGTTGTTGACCGTCTGGGCGATGATGGAGGCGATGATGGTGAGCAGCCGGAGATCCCGGTCCAGGTCCAGGTCCCGGTGGAGTTTGTCCACGGAGAGGGCGCCGATGGTCTTGTAGTTGATTTTGATGGGCACGCACAGGAAGGAGAGTTCCTCCTTCTCCCGGGCGCCCCGGGACCGGGTCCGGTTTAAAAAAAGCGGCTCCTGGCTCACCCGGGGGACCACCGCCGGCTCCCCGGTTTCCACCACCCGGCCGGTGATGCCTTCCCCCAGCTTGTAGCGCCCCCGGCGCCGGGCTTCGGCGGTGAGGCCGTGGGCCACCTCGATTTGCAATTCCGCGGTCTCCGGGTTGAGGATGGTGACGGTACCCCGGCGCATGCCCATGCTCTGAGCCAGGATCTGGAGCACCCGTTGCAGAATGCGGGGCAATGGGCCAAGGGAGCCCAGGGTTTCGGTAATTTCGTAAAGCAGGTTAAGATCGTTCATAAGGTGACTCGTTGGCCGGCGGTTAGACTATTTAGCTTATTTCACTTGGGTGATCTCAGGCAAACCGCCGGTGGCCCGGCCCCGAAATTTTCCCCGGCGGCGCCTGGGTTCCTGATCCTGCCGGCCGGCTGACACCCTCTGGATTAATCTTCTATATTCCATTTTCGTATATTTA
>PEWM01000112.1 GCA_002779455.1 Deltaproteobacteria bacterium CG07_land_8_20_14_0_80_60_11 | reverse complement strand
CCTACGGAACATAAATTACCTGTATGAACGCAGTTTGGTATGAAAGCCTGTGCCACCGGTTGGGTGGCGACCCGGCATTACCCGGCGCTCCCCTGGGAGCCGCCATCATCTGAATTTTATTGAGCGGAACGCTCAGAGGGAGGAACGCTGGGCTGGGGGTGGACGATGACGATCCAGGGCAGGCACAGGGCCTGTTTCTCCGAAGCATAGGGGAACCCGGAAGGCAGATACGCCCCAAACGGGCATTGGACGCAGAGCTGGCCCTCGGTGCCGCAGATATCCCGCAGACGCTGCGGGTCGCCGATCAAGCGCCGCAATTCCGCCTGCAAGCCCTGGATGTCGGCCAGTTGCGGCCGCTCGATCTCCTCGACCATCCGCCGCATCACCGCGGCCAGTTCCAGCAGCAAAGGCGGCAGGCTATCCCCCGCCTTCTGCAAACGCGTCAAGAAATCGTGGGTTTGCACTCCAGAGGTGGTCATAGGTCAACCTTTTTCCCTTCCGGTTCCCCGGGAAACCGGATGTGGTCCATCATGCCGGCCCCCAGGTAGATTTTATAGAGCGTATTTAACCACTTGTTGGGTTTGGAGACATAATCCAGTTCCGGCCGCCGCCCGGCGCCCCATTCCACCAGAAACTGGGTGAAGATAATCCACTGCATCAGTTCCTCCGGCTGGTCCAGCACGGAAGGATAATAGCGAAATTCGACGGTCCCCCGATACCAGTAGGAGTGCAGATTGAGGCCGTGGTAGCGGGTGGGGTGAAGCCGGCGCTGCGGCGGCGTCTTGGCGTCATCCCGGTTCTCGGGGGTATACCAGAGGTTTTTCACCAGGGGCGCCGGCCGCTTTGACCCATTGCGCCGAAACCACTCATAGAGATCAATTTCCAGGGGCCGGCAGGTCTCGGCGCCGCGGCGTTCTTCGGGCAGAAGATGATAAATGTAATTTTCAAATATCGCCACTATCCTGAGCAACTGGAAGAGTTCACGATTGCCGAACTTCTCCGGGTCGACCCCGTGGTGGACGTGGAAACCGCAGGTTTCATTCACCTGCATCTCCGGGAACTCCCGGAGCAGGTTTATGGCCTGATAGATTTGGGCCAGCCCCTTAACCCCCGAGAGAATCGGGCTCACCAACTCAGCCCCGCCGGCCCCCTTGATGGAGTCGTCCAGCACAAAGGACCAGGCTTCGTAAGGCGTCTCGGTGGGAGAAAAACCGTTCAGGACAATCCCCCGTTCCTGAAAGACCCGAGGCAACAACATCCCCTCGGCGGAACGATTCATGATCTTGTAAGGCGGAATGACTTCCCGGTCCCCGGCGGAAACGCTGTATTTCAGCCCGAAAAACTCGATTTCGACCCCGAAAGAGCGCGTCATGAAATATCGGAGCATGGGGTAGCGCGCTTTCAGGCGCTCTTCCCAATTCTCAAGTGAGGCGCAGTCCTCCATCCTCCCCCTCTGCACCGTTATGATCTCGGCTGGCCGGACCACCTCCCCGGGGACGGCGCCCAGCCTCTGACGGTAATGTTTATTTGTATCCAAAATAAACTGATAAATCAAGGGATTGCTCTGAAAGACCATGAAAATAATCCTGGCCCAGGAAACCCGGTCTTGAGCCGCCCCAAAACCCGCAGGGTCGGCAGACCGGCCTGGGCCAGTTCACTCAGCTACTCTCGGCGTGATAATGCGGCTTGAGAAGAAAACCTCAAGAAAAACAGACACTAATTGGGGTACTTCACCTCAAAGACCCGTTTGGCCACCTCTAGCGTCCCTTCGTAGTAGGGCTGCCGCAGGTCAGTGATGGTCACTCCGTAGCGATGGTTGGAGGCGTGGATCATTTTCCCCTCGCCCAGGTAGATGCCGGCATGTCCCACGGACCGGCCGCCCCGGCGGAAGAAAAGCAGATCCCCCGGAAGCAGCTTGGAGAAATCCATTTGGCGCGTCACGACCTTCCCTACCTCGGCCTGTTCGGCACTGGAACGGGGCAGGTCGATTTTGAACCCATGGTAGATGAACTGCACAAACCCGGAGCAATCCGTGGCCGAACTGGTCTCCAGGGAGGCCCCCCGGGCGTAAGGCGCATCCCGGTAAGCTTTGGCCTGGGTCAGGATCAATTCGGAAAAATTCCAGGGTTCAAAGGTATTGTATTGGGGAGGGGCCGAAGAGACGCGATCGTCCTTGGCCTCTTTCTTGGGCGGCTGGGACAGCGGGGTGGTCAGGGTCTTCTTGGGAGTCAGCGGCTCCAGCATAAATTTCCCGTCCCGCTGGGGGGTAACCTTCATCAGCGGCGGGGTTTCCGTCACCGTTCTCCGCTCGCTATAACTGGGAACTATGGACGACTCCATCACTTCCTGGGAGCGCGGCCGGGATGAGCGGGTACGACTCGTTTTCGAACTCTTGCTGGATTTGCTCTTCTTCGCCACCTTCTCCTGGGGCTTCGAAGCTTTCTTTTTTACCGTCTTGGTGGGAACTGAAAAGGCCAGGTTGGGGGAAAAGGTTAACGCCAGGGTTATTGCCGCACACAGCAATATCCGATTCACCATCCGGAACCTCCTTTGGTTATGGGACAATCCTGATGGGAACTAAAACCATTTTTTAGCTCCGGTCGCTTGGCCGGTAATGCTCGATTTATTCCTCTAGAGCATTCCTTTCTGGTTTAGGGTAATTGTACTTAGGGTGATATGGTAGTTTTACCCAGGCCAAATTAGGTAGAACTACCTATTCATTTTGGTGTACCTTAGTATAAGGAAATTAGGATGTCAACCTTTTTTTTCCCACTAAACAAGGCATATTCATATATTTCTAATGATATTAACCTGTTATGGTGCAAGCTCAATGAGCCCGGCAGGCTGCCGCACCCCAGGAAAAACTCCCGGCGCGGGGCCTAATATCATGTTCCCGTTGAAATGAAACAAATCATCCAGATAACCTATTGATATCACCCGTAGGGGCGGGTTTTAAACCCGCCCCTACAAAACGAACCCGGTATAAGAAAGCCCGGGCCTAAGCCCAGGCGATGATTCAGGGGTAGCCGCGCCCCGGGGCAGGCCCCGAGAAAAACCTCGGGGGACAGGGGCCCCCATACTCATACCAGACCCCTGCCCCCCTCGATGAAAAAAAGCTCAGCCTTCCGCGGGCTTCTTTTTCTTGGCCTTGGGGAGAGTTTCGGGGCGATCCACCAGCTCCAGGATGGACATGGCGGCCCCATCGCCCAGCCTCAGCCCCAGGGGGATGATCCGGGTATATCCCCCCGGACGGTCTTGATACCGCTCCCGCAATTCTCCAAAGAGTTTGGCCACCACCTTCTTGGAGCGCACCACCGCCAGGGTCAGGCGCCGGGCGTGCAAGTCGCCCCGTTTAGCCAGGGTAATGACCTTCTCCGCCCACTGGCGGGTCTCCTTGGCCTTGGCCCGGGTGGTTTCTACCCGCTCCCTTTCCAACAGCGCGGTCACCAAATTCCGGAGCATTGCCAGGCGATGCTCCGTCGTCCGGCCCAGGCGCCGGCCAGCCTTTAAGTGTCTCATGCGACCTCTTCCTTCCTTTCCGGCATCTGATCGGGAGGAACGAAGCTCTCCAGCTTCATCCCCAGGTGCAGCCCCATCTCCATGAGAATCTCTTTGATCTCATTGAGGGATTTGCGCCCAAAATTCTTGGTCTTGAGCATCTCCTGCTCGGTCTTCTGGACCAGTTCGCCGATATAGTGGATAGTGGCGTTCCTTAAACAATTGGCGGCCCGCACCGACAACTCCAATTCATTGACGCTGCGATAGAGGTTCTCGTTAAAGGTCGGCGGCTCATCTGTGGACTTCTCTTCCTGCCCCACCGGTTCCTCTTCGAAGTTGATGAACATGCTCAAATGTTCTTTGAGAATCTTGGCGGCGTAGGCAATAGAGTCTTCCGGGGTGATGCTGCCGTCGGTCCAAACCTCCAGGGTCAGCTTGTCATAGTCGGTCCGCTGCCCCACCCGGGCCTGGGTCACCAGGTAATTGACCTTGCGCACCGGAGAAAAGGTGGCGTCCAGGGGAATATAGCCGATGGCCTGGTCTTCGTCTTTATTGGCCTCGGCGGGCACAAACCCCTTGCCGGTTTTGACCGTCATCTCCAGCACCAGTTCGCCGTCCGCTCCCAGCGTGGCGATGTGATGCTCGGGGTTGAGGATCTCCACCATCCCACCCGTCTGGATGTCTCCGGCTTTGAGCTCCCCCTGGCCATTGGCCTCCAGGTGCAGCATCTTGACCCCTTCGGAGAGTATCTTCAAACGCACCTGTTTCAGGTTCAGCAAAATCTCGGTGACATCTTCCAACACCCCGGGGATGGCCGAAAATTCGTGATAGACGTCCTTGATGCGAACCGCAGTGATGGCCGATCCCCGCAGGGAGGAAAGCAAGACCCGTCTCAGGGCGTTCCCTAAGGTGGTGCCGAACCCGCGTTCCAGGGGTTCGCAGGCAAACTTGCCATAAAACCGGTTATGGGTCTCACTATCAATTTCCAGCCGTTTGGGCTTAATAATATCGGTCCAATTTTTGTAGATCATGGCTCCTCAGAAAACTACTAGGACTTTTATGTCCCGCAATTCTAGCCGCTCTGGGCCGGCTTGACAAAAAATCTGTCTCCCGCACGCATGTCTGGCCGCCGGAGAGAGTTTGGGAACATAAAGGATCATGATGCTATTTGGAATAAAGCTCCACGATGAGATGCTCTTGGATCGGCATGGTGATATCTTCCCGCGTGGGAAACATGACCACCCGCCCCTGGGCCTCTTCCTTGTTGAACTCCAGCCAGGGGGGACAACCTCGCCTGGCCACCGCCTCCATGGCATCGCGGATCAACGGCAGGGTGCGGCCCCTCGGAGTCACCAGAATAACATCTCCCATCTTGACCAGAAATGAAGGGAGATTTACCCTAACGCCGTTTACCTTGAAAAAGTTATGCCGCACCAATTGCCGGGCCTGGGTCCGAGAGTTGGCGAACCCTAACCGGTAAACTATGTTGTCCAAACGCCGTTCCAGAAAAACCAGCAGGTTAGTGCCGGTAACCCCTTTCTGCCGTTCGGCCTTTTCAAAATAACTGCTGAATTGCTTCTCCAACACGCCGTAAATGCGTTTCACCTTTTGCTTCTCACGGAGCTGGGCGCCGTAGTCGGAAAGTTTGCTCCGGCGCTGGCCATGCTGTCCCGGCGGATAATGACGCCGCTCGATGGCGCATTTATCCGTGTAACAGCGATCCCCCTTGAGATACAGCTGCATCCCCTCCCGGCGGCAAAGCCGGCAATCTGGTCCCACATATCTAGCCACTATCGATCACCTCTCCAGTTAAACCCGACGACGTTTGGGGGGGCGGCAGCCATTGTGGGGAATAGGGCTGACATCCCGAATCAGGTTGACGCTCAGGCCGGCGGTTTGCAAGGCCCTGAGGGCCGCCTCCCGGCCCGCGCCCGGCCCCTTGACAAAGACATCCACATTCCGCATGCCGTGGTCCATGGCCTTGCGGGCCGCATCCTGGGCCGCCAGCTGGGCCGCAAAAGGCGTCCCCTTCCGGGAACCCTTGAACCCCTGAACCCCCGCCGAGGACCACGACACCACGTTGCCCGCCGGATCGGTGATGGTCACCAGGGTGTTGTTGAACGTGGCCTTGATATGAGCCACCCCCGTGGGGATATTCTTCTTTTCTTTTTTCTTCTTGGTGCGTGTCTGCGCTCTGGCCATCGCCTCTCCTTAAGCCTTCTTCCGTTTGCCCACGACGCTGCGGCGCGGGCCCTTGCGGGTGCGGGCGTTCGTATGGGTCCGCTGTCCCCGGACCGGGAGGCTCCGGCGATGCCTGAGACCCCGGTAGCACCCCAGGTCCATCAGGCGCTTGATATTCATGGAGACTTCCCGCCGGAGGTCCCCTTCCACCTTGCAGGTATGGTCAATCACCTGGCGGATGCCGGTGATTTCGGCGTCGGTGAGGTCGGACGTCTTGGTGCTCGCATCCACCTTCGCTTCCTGGAGCACCCGTGTCGCAGTGTTGCGCCCGATGCCGAAAATATAGGTTAGGGCGATCTCGATTCTCTTGTTTCGGGGTAAATCGATCCCGGCGATTCTGGCCAATTCCTTCCCTCCCCTTTAGCCTTGACGCTGCTTATGCTTGGGATTTTCGCAGATCACGCGCACCACGCGTTTGCGGCGAATAATCTTGCATTTGGCGCACATCAGTTTGACTGAGGCCCTGACTTTCATAGTATTTTCCTATCTGACCCGGTAGACGATGCGCCCTCGACTCAGGTCATAGGGCGACAATTCCAGAATAACCTTATCTCCCGGAAGAATCTTGATGTAGTGCATCCGCATCTTCCCGGAAATATGAGCCAGCACCTTATGCCCGTTCGGCAGTTCCACCCGGAACATGGCATTGGGGAGAGGCTCGACCACCGTCCCTTCTACTTCAATGGCGTCTTCTTTAGGCATCTACCGTGTCTTTTTAGTTATTTCAAAGGGTTATTAAAATATAGATTAGAGCCGGCTCAGAATCAAGACGCCGTTCCCCGTCAACGCCACGCTATGTTCAAAATGCGCCGCCCAAGACCCGTCCCGGGTGACCGCGGTCCAGCCATCCTTAAGAATCCGCACCCGCCAGGAACCCAAGGAGGTCATGGGTTCAATGGCAAACGTCATACCCACCTGCAGGGTCGGCCCCCGGTCGGGCGGACCGAAATTGGGGATCTGCGGGTCCTCGTGGAGCGACCGGCCGATGCCGTGCCCCACAAACTCCCGAATGACCCCGAACCCGGCGCCTTCCACCACGGTTTGCACCGCGTGGGAGATGTCCGACAGGCGCTTGCCCTCTTTTACCTCGGCGATGCCGGCATACAGCGATTTCTCCGTAGCCGCCATCAGGGCCCGGGCCTTTTCGCCCACTTCCCCTACGCCCACGGTGATAGCCGCATCCCCATAGTAGCCGTCGTACTTCACCCCAAAATCCAGGCTCACCAGGTCCCCGGCTTTGAGGCGGCGGGGCCCGGGAATCCCGTGGACCACCTCCTCGTTCACCGACACGCAGAGGGACCGGGGATAGCCGCGATAGCCTTTGAAGGCCGGCTGCACCTTATGCTTACGGCACAGCTCTTCCGCCAGTTCATCAAGTTCCCGGGTTTCGACCCCCGGTTGGACCTTTTCTTTCACCCCCTCCAGGATTTCGGCCACGATGCGGTTGGCCACCTCCATCTTGGCGATCTCCTGGAGGGATTTGAGCAAAATCATCTAGCGGATCAGTGCTTGCAGCCGCAGCTGCTGCCGGCTCCCGAAACGATGCCCACGATCTGGCGAAAGATGTCGTCGATGCCCCCCACGCCCTTAATGGGCCGCACCAGGCCTTTCTTGGAGTAGTAGCCGATGAGCGGCGCGGTGGCCTGGTTATAGGTGGCCAGACGGGAGCGCACCGTGGTCTCGTTATCGTCGTCCCGCTGGTAGAGCTCGCCGCCGCACTTGTCACACACCCCTTCTTTCTTGGCGGGGGTGAACTTGATGTGGAACATCTGGCCGCAGGCCGCATTTTTGCACGTGCGCCGCCCGGTGAGGCGAACCACCAGCGCTTCTTCGTCCACGTCGATGCTCACCACGTGGTCAATCTTGGAACCCAGCCCCACCAGCACCTTGTCCAACGCCTCGGCCTGGGGCACCGTCCGGGGAAAACCGTCCAGGATGAATCCCTTTTGGCAATCCGGCTGCGCCAGCCGGTCTTTGATGATGCCGATGACTACTTCATCCGGCACCAGTTTCCCGGCATTCATGTATTCCTTAGCCTTCTTGCCCATTTCCGTCCCTTCCTTCACTGCCGCCCGGAGGATGTCGCCGGTGGAGATCTGGGGGATCTGGAACTTGTCGATGAGTTTCTTGGCTTGCGTGCCTTTGCCCGCGCCTGGGCCGCCCAACAGGATCAGATTCATAGCTTCCTCCTTCTTGAGGTCAACGCCGTACCCGGCTCATGCGTTTTTTGGTGAATCCCTCGTAGTGCCGGGTGAGCAGATGCGACTCGATCTGGCTCATGGTGTCCATGGCCACCCCGACCACGATCAACAGGGCCGTACCCCCGAAATAAAAGGGGACATTAAACTTCTGGATCAGAATGGAGGGCAGCACGCACACGGCCGACACGTAAATGGCGCCCCCCAGAGTGATGCGTGTCAGGATGCGGTCGATATATTCCGCGGTGGGTTTCCCCGGCCGCAGCCCCGGAACATAGCCGCCCCACTTTTTCAGGTTATCCGCCACATCCACCGGGTTGAAGGTCACCGCAGTGTAAAAATAGCAGAAAAAGAAGATGAGGCCTACATAAACCAGATCATGAAACCCGCCCCCCGGAGACATGGCGTCCGCCGCCCATTTCACCCACTCATTGTGGACGAAACTCGCCACCGTGGCCGGAAACATCAAAAGCGACGAGGCGAAGATGGGGGGGATGACGCCGGCGGTGTTCACCTTCAGGGGCAGGAAGGTGGTCTGGCCGCCGTACATTTTGCGCCCCACCACCCGGCGGGCGTACTGTACCTGGATGCGCCGCTGGCCCCGCTCCACAAAAACGATGAACCCCACCACCACCACCATCACCACCATCAGCAGGATCATGAGGACCGGCAGGATCTCCCCGGACTTCATCAAGCTAAAGGTGTTGATCAGGGCCGAAGGCATCCGGGCCACGATCCCGGCAAAGATGATCAGCGAGATGCCGTTGCCGATGCCCCGCTCGGTGATCATTTCCCCCAGCCACATGATGAACGCGGTGCCCGAGGTCAACGTCAGCACGGTCATCAGGCGGAAGGCCCAGCCGGGATGCAAAACCACCGTCTGGTGGCCGGCGCCGGCGGTCATGCTCTCCAGGCCCACGGCAATCCCGATCCCCTGGACGGCCGCGATGACCACCGTGCCGTAGCGGGTGTACTGCTTGATCTTCTTCTGACCCGACTCCCCTTCTTTATAGAGCTTCTCCAGGCCCGGGATCACCACCTTGAGGAGCTCGATGATGATGGCGGCGCTGATGTAAGGCATGATCCCCAGGGCAAAGACGCTCAGGCGCTCCAGGGCGCCGCCGGAAAACATGTCGAATAACCCGAAGATCGTACCCCGTTGCGCCGCAAAAAACTTCATCAGGGCATCCGCATCGATCCCTGGGGTGGGGATCTGGCAGCCCAGGCGGTATACCACCAGAATCAACAAAGTAAAGATGATGCGGCGCTTCAGTTCCGGGATTTTGGTGATGCTGGAGAACGCCGACACCTAAATGACCTCCACCCGCCCCCCGGCTGCTTCGATCCGGCTCCGGGCCTGGGAACTCACCGCCTGCACCTTAACCACCAGGGGCACGGTCACCTCTCCCTGGCCCAAGAGCTTGATCCGCTTCACCCGGCTTTTCACCAGGCCGGCTTCCTGTAAGGCCTCTTGATCCACTACCGCCTCCGCCGGAAACCGGTTAAGGTCCCGCAGATTGACGATGGTCCACGTCTGCCGGAAGATGTTGGTGAAGCCCCGCTTGGGAATCCGCCGCACCAGGGGCATCTGCCCGCCTTCAAACCCCGGCCTGGTGCCGCCCCCGGCGCGGGAGTTCTGCCCTTTGAAGCCTCGGGCCGCAGTTTTGCCCCAGCCCGAACCGGGACCGCGGCCGACCCGTTTCTTTTTGTGCTTGGACCCCGGGCTGGGCGAAAGTTCAGAAAGGCGCATCTGCTATTCTCCTTCGGGGACCTGCCGCACCTGGAGGAGATGCTCCACCTGGCGCACCATCCCCAAAATCGCAGGGGTTTCCCGGTGCCGCACCGTCTTCTGTAAGCGGGTCAGCCCCAAACTCTTCAGGGTCAGACGGTGCTTCGGCGGCCGGCCGATGGGACTTTTTCTCAAAGTTATTTCGAGAATCATGGTCGTTCCTTAGCAATTAGCAGTTAGCAGTTAGCAGTTAGCAAAAAATTCAAGCAACAAGCTAATTGCCAAAAAATTTTCCTCGTTTTCGTTTCTTCAATGAGCGGTTATCCAATCCTAATGAGTAGTCAGCCCAAAACCTAACAGCTAACAGCTAACAGCTAACAGCTAATGGCTAACCGCTACCCAGTATTTCCGCCAGAGACCGGTTGCGCCGCACCGCCACGTCCTCCGGGGACGACAGCATCTGCAAGGCCACCATAGTGGCTTTCACCGCGTTGTGCGGGTTGTGCGAGCCCAGGCACTTGGTGAGGACGTTCTTGATGCCCGCCACTTCCACCACCGCCCGCACGGGGCCGCCGGCGATGACGCCGGTGCCTTCCGAGGCCGGTTTTAAGAGAACCCGGCCGGCCCCGAACTCACCCACCACCGTATAGGGAATGGTGCTGTTGATGATGGGGACCGTGATCATGGACTTTTTGGCCTGCTCCACCGCCTTGCGGATGGCTTCGGGCACTTCGTGGGCCTTGCCCAGGCCCGCACCCACGCGCCCGGCGCCGTCGCCTACCACCACGATGGCGCTGAAGCGAAAGCGGCGCCCGCCCTTGACCACCTTGGCGACCCGATTGATGCTCACCACCTTATCGGTTAATTGCTCCGTTCCCTCTGACTCGAACAAGCTTATCTCCTTTTATAGTGAGCTGTGAGCCGTGAGCCGTGAGCAGCAAAAAACCAGCCCATCCATCTGCTTACTGCTTACTGCTCACTGCTCACTGCTCACTGCTCACTGCTTACTGCTCACTGCTCACTGCTTACCGCTCCCTTAAAACTCCAGCCCGTTTTCCCGGCAGCTATCCGCCACGGCCTTCACCCGGCCGTGGTAGAGAAACCCGTTGCGGTCGAAGACTACTTGGTCAATTCCCTGAGCCTTGGCCTTGGCCGCTAAGAGCTTGCCCACGGCCTTGGCCGCGTCGGTTTTCTTCAAACCGCTCAACTGGTCCTTCAACTCCCCGCTCAGGGTGGAGGCCGCCGCCAACGTCTGGCCCTTGCCGTCGTCGATGATCTGGACGTAGATATGTTTGCAACTGCGGAAGACCGAGAGACGGAACCGCTCCCCGCCCCCGATTTTCTTTTTAATCCGCTGTTTCCGCTTCAGCCGCGCCGCTTCCTTGGGGTTCATGTCACCATTCTCCTTTAACGGCCGCCGGCCTTGCCCACCTTGCGCCGGATCACTTCGCCGGCAAACCTGATCCCCTTGCCTTTATAGGGGTCGGGTGGCCGCAGCCGCCGAATCACCGCCACCGTCTGTCCCAGCTCTTCCTTGTTGGCCCCCGAGAATTCGATGCGGTTGGCCTTTTCCACCTTGGCCGTGATCCCTTTGGGCAGGGGAAACAACACGGGGTTGGAGTACCCCAGGTTGAACACCAGGACGTCGCCCTTGGCTTCCACCTTGTAACCGGTGCCCACCAGTTCCAGGACCCGGGTGAACCCCTCGGTGGACCCGATGACCATGTTGGCCGTTAGGGTGCGGGCCAGTCCCCAGTAGGACCGGCTCAGCCGGCTGTCATCCTGGGGTTCCAGCGTGACCTCCTGGGCCCCGATGTTGACGTGGACCCGGGGAGGCATGACCTGCGTCAGGGTCCCCCGCGGTCCGGTGACTATCAACTTCCCTTCTTCCATTTTCACCTTCACCCCTTTGGGCAAAGGCACCGGTTTCTTTCCGATGCGGCTCATATGCTTACCTTTACCAGATCTCGCACAAGACCTCGCCGCCCACGTTCAGCTTGCGGGCCTGGCGGTCGGTGATGACCCCCTGAGAGGTCGAAATGACCGCCATCCCCAGGCCCCCCCGCACTTTGGGAAGCGAGGCCTGGCCGGTGTACACCCGGCACCCGGGTTTGCTGACCCGTTTCAACCCCTGGATGAGCGGTTGCTGATGGTCGACATACCTGAGGTAGACTCGCAGGATGCCCTGGCGATTATCTTTGATGACCTTGTAGTTTTTAATAAACCCTTCTTCCTTGAGGAGACGCGCCAGGTTGATCTTCATGCGTGAGGCCGGGATGTCAACCTTGTCGAACCGCGCCCCCCCGGCATTGCGAATCCGGGTCAACATATCGGCGATGGGATCGGTCATGCTCATAATGTGCCCTACCAGCTGGATTTAGTGACCCCGGGAATCTCTCCCTTCAGGGCCATGCTGCGGAAACAGATGCGGCAGACGCCGAACCGCCGGAGAAACGCCCGGGGACGGCCGCACACTGGACAGCGGTTGTATTTCTGCACCGGATACTTGGGCTCGCGCTTTGCCTTGGCTATCAGCGATTTCTTGGCCATTCTTATCTCCTGAAGGGCAAACCCAGTAATTTTAACAAGAATTTCCCTTCTTCATCGGTGGGGGCGCTGGTGACTATGGTGATGTTCATCCCCCTGACCTTGTCCATCTGGTCGTAGTCAATCTCCGGGAAGATGATCTGCTCCCGGATGCCCAGGGTGTAGTTGCCCCGGCCGTCAAACGCCTTCTCGCTCACGCCCCGGAAGTCCCGCACCCGGGGCAGCACCACGTTCATCAGCTTGTCGAGAAAGTAGTACATCCGGTCCCGGCGCAGGGTGACCATGCAGCCGATGGGCATGCCTTCCCGCAGCTTGAAGGCGGCGATGGACTTCTTGGCCCGGGTCACCACCGGCTTTTGGCCGGTGACGGCCGTCAGTTCCGCCGAGGCCGACTCCAACAGCTTGATGTTCTGGATGGCCTCCCCCAGCCCGATGTTGACCACGACCTTCTTCAGTCTGGGCACCTGCATGGGGCTCTTATAACGGAACTCCTGCATCATTTGGGGGACACACTCGGTCCGATAATATTCTATCAGGCGCGGCGTCCCTTTCGGGCCCGGCGGGGCCGCCGCTTTCGCCGCGGCTTTCGCCACCGGCGGGGCTGCCGTTTTGGCCGCTTTTTTGTCAGCGCCCTTGGGCGCGCCTTTGGCCACGCCTTTGCCCGCCGTCTTGCCCGCCGTCTTGGCCTTGTCTTTTCCCGATCCCTTTTCAGCCATCAATCAATTCCTTGCATTTCAGACATACCCGCACCTTTTTGCCTTCGCCGGTCTGGGTCATTCGAAAACGGGTGCCGGTGGCGCATTTGGGGCAAATCAGCTTCACCTTGCAGACGAACATCGGCGCTTCCTTTTCCACGATCCCCCCCTGGCCGGTGGTGGGGCTGGGGCGGGTGTGCCGCTTGATCATGTTGACCTTTTCGATCAGCACCTGGTTCTTTTCCCGGAACACCTTCAAAACCTTGCCGGTCTTGCCTTGCTCCTTGCCGGTGGTGACCTCCACCAGGTCGTTCTTCTTCAACCGGACCTTGACGGGCTCCGCCGCTTTCTTGAACTTGGCCATTAGAGCACCTCCGGGGCTAAAGAGATGATTTTCATGAACCTCTTGGCCCGGAGTTCCCGGGCCACCGGCCCGAAGATGCGCGTGCCGATGGGATCGCCCTGGGGGGTAATGAGCACCGCCGAGTTGTCATCGAACTTGATGTAGGAGCCGTCGGGGCGCCGGGTCTCTTTCACGGTGCGCACCACCACGGCCCGCATCACGTCCCCTTTTTTCACCTTGGAGTGGGGCAGGGCCTCCTTGACCGCCACAATGATGATGTCCCCCACCCGGGCGTACCGCTTCCTGGTGCCTCCCAGGACCCGGATGCAGGAAACCTTCTTGGCGCCGGAGTTGTCCGCCACTGTCATCTGTGTCTGAACCTGGATCATGTTTCTATCCTCAACGCCCTTGAGCCTACTGGGCTTTCTCCAGGACTTCCCTGACCCGCCAGCGTTTGTCCCGGCTTAAGGGGCGGGTCTCTTCCAGGAGCACCTTGTCGCCCACCTGGCATGAATTGTTGGGGTCATGGGCCTTGATCCGGGCCCGGCGCCGGATGATCTTATGATAGAGGGGGTGGGCCACCAGGCGTTTCACTTCCACCACCACGGTCTTGTCCATCTTGTCGCTGACCACCTTGCCAATCCTGGTCTTGCGCACGCCGCGCTGTTTTTCCATACCTGCCTAACCCTCCCAGGCTATTCCTGCCCGGTCTTTCCCCTCAGTACCGTCTTGACCCGGGCCAGGTCTTTCCTGGCCTGCCCCAATCGGGCGGTGTTGTCCAGTTGCTGCCGGCTATGTTGAAAGTTCAGATTGAAAAGCTCTTCCGAGACCTCTTTCAACTTAGCCAGAAGTTCTTCCCGGGTCAGATCCCGCAAATCTGCGGCCTTCATACGCTCGCCTCCGCGGCCGTCGGCTGATGCTCCTTCTCCACGAACCTGGTGGGAATGGGCAATTTGTGGGAGGCCAGCCGCATGGCTTCTTTGGCCACTTCCCGGTCCACCCCGGCCATCTCGTAGAGGATGAGGCCGGGCCGCACTACCGCCACCCAACCCTCCGGCCCCCCCTTCCCTTTCCCCATGCGGGTTTCCGCCGGTTTCTTGGTGAAGGGCTTGTCCGGAAAGACCCGGATCCAGACCTGGCCGCCCCGTTTCACGTGGCGGGTGATGGCGATCCGGGCCGACTCAATCTGCTGGGCCGTGATCCAGCCGCATTCCACCGCCATGAGGCCAAAATCCCCGAAGGCCACGAAGTTGCCCCGGGAGGCCTTGCCCCGCCGGCGGCCTCGCATTACCTTCCGATGTTTTACCCGTTTTGGACTAAGCATATTTTTTCCTTAACCGCCCCCCTTTTTAAAGGGGAGTCGGGGGGACTTCGTTTTTCGTTCTGCGTTATTCGTTTTCCGTTTTCCCGTATATCTTATCCTGGCTTTTAGTTTTTAACCAAAAACCAAAAACGGCAGTTAAAAGGTCATCCCTTCTTCAGCGCCCAGGACCTCGCCGTGGAAGATCCAGGTCTTCACCCCGATGATCCCGTAGGTAGTCTTGGCTTCGGCGAAACCGTAATCAATCAGGGCCCGCAGGGTATGCAGCGGCACCCGGCCTTCCCGGTACGTTTCCTGCCGGGCGATTTCCGCCCCGGCCAGCCGGCCTTTGCACCGGATCTTGATGCCCTTGGCCCCGAACTTCAGGGCCTGGCCCACCGACTTCTTCATGGCCCGGCGGAAGGACACCCGGCGCTCCAGTTGCTGGGCGATGTTTTCCGCCACCAGCTGGGCGTTGATTTCGGGTTTGCGCACCTCGTGCACGTCGATCACGAGTTCCCGGCCCACCATTTTTTCCAGCCGGCGGCGCAGGTCCTCAATTTTCTTACCCTTCTGGCCGATAACCATGCCCGGCCGGGAGGTATGGATCTTGATGGTCAGCTTGTTGGCCGCCCGTTTGATATCCAATCCGGCGACCCCCGACCCCTTGAGTTCCTTGTCGCCCTTGATGAAATCTCGAATCCGGCGGTCTTCCAACACCATGGATGCGAAATCTTTCCGGGCGAACCAAACGGAATCCCATTTGCGATAGCTCCCCAGACGAAAACCGATGGGGTGAACTTTCTGGCCCAATCCATGCCTCCTTATATAAATCGACTAATCATTTGCCGGGCCCTTCCTTCAGGACCACGGTGATGTGGCTGCTCCGTTTGAGGATGCGGTTGACCCGCCCCATGGCCCGCGCCTGGAAGCGCTTGAGGCTCGGTCCCCCGTCCACCTGGACGCCTTTGATTATTAGGGTATCCACATCGATCTGGGGCCGCTGCTCGGCATTGGCCACCGCCGACATGACTACCTTGCGCACCAACCGCGCCCCCCGCTGCGGCATGAACCGGAGCATGGCCAGGGCCTCTTCCACCTTCTTGCCGGGGAGAGTCCGGGCCACCAGCCGCAGCTTGGTGGGCGAGATGTGCAGATATTTGGCGCTCGCCTTGATTTCCATGGCTACTTCTTACCCATCTTGGTTTTGCGGTCCCCGGCGTGGCCACCGAATTGCCGGGTGGGGGAGAACTCCCCTAACTTGTGCCCCACCATGTTTTCGGTGACGTATACCGGTATGAACTTCCTGCCGTTATGGACCGCCAGGGTTAATCCGATGAATTCCGGAGTGATGGTGGACCGCCGCGACCAGGTCTTGATCACCCGGCGATCCTGGCTCTCCCGGGCCTTATACACCTTGGCCTGGAGGCAATCCTGCACATAGGGTCCCTTTTTTATTGAACGGGCCACGATCTTCCTCTCTACTTCTTGGACCGGTGTTTAACGATATACCGGTCGCTGGCTTTGGGCGTTCTGGTCTTATATCCCTTGGTGGGCACCCCCCAAGGCGTACACGGGTGACGGCCGCCCGAGGACTTGCCTTCGCCGCCGCCCATGGGGTGGTCCACCGGGTTCATGGCTACCCCCCGGACATGGGGCCGCTTGCCGACCCAGCGTTTCCGCCCGGCCTTGCCCAGGGAGACGTTTTCCTGCTCCACGTTGCTGAGTTGACCGATGGTGGCCCGGCAGTCCACCGGCACCATCCGCACCTCGCCCGACGGCAGCTTCAGATGGGCCTGCTTCCCTTCCTTGGCCATCAACTGGGCGGATGAACCCGCCGCCCGGGCTATCTGGCCGCCTTTCCCCGGCTTCATCTCCACGTTGTGCACCAGGGTGCCGGTGGGGATGTTGATCAGGGGCAGCGTGTTGCCCGGTTTGATGTCCGCATCGGGGCTGGAGACCACCATGTCCCCCACCCGCAGTCCCTGGGGCGCCAGGATGTAACGCTTTTCGCCGTCCGTATAGTGGAGCAGCGCAATGTGCGTCGTGCGGTTCGGGTCGTATTCGATGGTGGCCACCTTGGCCGGAACCTCCAGCTTGTTGCGCTTGAAATCGATCAGGCGGTAGCGCCGCTTGTGTCCCCCACCCCGGTGGCGGGCCGTAACCCGGCCATAATTGTTCCGCCCCCCCGACTTCTTCAGGGGCCTGACCAGGCTCTTTTCCGGCTCGCTCCGGGTGATCTCAGCAAAATCCGTGGCCGTCTGGAACCGCCGCCCCGCGGAGGTGGGTTTTCGGGAAATCAAAGCCATGACTGGTTATCCTTACAATAAGTTCTCAGCTGCATGTCGTTGCGGCCGGGCGGCCGGGGTCTTGTGCCAACCTGACCCCTGACCGCGGCTTAGAGCGCCTCGAAACCGGCGATCTTCTCTCCGGGGGCCAGGGTGACGACTGCCTTCTTCCAGTCGGGCCGCACCCCCTCGGTCTTGCCCATCTTCTTTTTCTTGCCTTTGAAGCGGATGGTGTTTACCCCCAGGACCTTGACCTTGAAGATGTCTTCAATGGCCTTCCGGATCTCGATCTTGTTGGCCTTGACCGCCACCCGGAAGGTCAGCTTGTTGGCCGCCTCCCTCAGGGCGTGGGTTTTTTCCGTGATGATCGGCCCCTTGATTAAATAGTGATACGCCTTCATTTGGCCAACCTCGCTTCGATCGCATCCAGTGCCGGGGAAAACAACACCAGGTGCTCATACTTGAGGATGTCGTAAACGTTCAGGCCCATGGGGAGCATCACCTGGACCCCCGGGACATTCCGGGCTGAAAGTTCCAGCGCCCGGTTTTCTTCCGGGGTGATGAACAACGTCTTGTTCAGGTGAAAGGTCTCCATGACCTTCACGAAATCTTTGGTCTTGGGCGTCGCGTGGGGATAAGCGTCCAGCACCAACAGTTGCCCGCTGGCCAGCTTGCTGGACAGCGCCATCTTCAAGGCCAGGCGCCGCACCTGTTTGGGAAGCGCATAGGCATAGCTCCGGGGCCTGGGGCCGAACGTGGTGCCGCCGCCCCGCCAGATGGGAGACCGGCAGCTGCCCACCCGGGCCCGGCCGGTGCCTTTCTGGCGCCAGGGTTTGCGGCCGCCGCCCCGCACTTCGCCCCGGGTCTTGGTGCAGGCGGTGCCGGACCGGCGGCAGGCCCGCTGCCAGGTCACCACTTCGTGGAGCACGTGCCCCTTGACCTCCACCCCAAAGATCTCATCTTTGAGCTCGAGTTCCCCTACTTTTTCTCTGACAATATTATAGATATCCACCGTCGGCATATGGTCACCCGGCCTTCTGGATGAGCACCAGGCCCTGGCGCGGGCCGGGGACGGCCCCTTTCAGCACCAGCAGGTTCTCTTCGGGGCGCACATCCACCACTTCCAGATTCTTCGTCGTCACCCGGGCATTCCCCATCTGGCCCGGCATCTTCTTGCCTCTGACCACCCGGGAGGGGTAGGCGCTGCAGCCGATGGACCCCGGCGCCCGGTGGGACATGGAACCGTGGCCCATGGGGCCCCGGTGGAAGTTCCACCGCTTGACGGTGCCGGCAAACCCCTTGCCCTTGCTGGTGCCGATGACGTCCACCCGGTCCCCGATCTCGAATTGCCCCACGGTGATTTCCTGGCCCTCTTCGAACCCCGAGGCCTCGTCCACCCGGAATTCCCGCAGGCATTTAAAACCGCTCTTGGCGCCATGCTTTTCGCAGTGCCCTTTTTCCGGCTTGTTGCACTTGGTCAAGGGCCGCCGGTCAAAGCCCACCTGCAGGGCCTCGTAGCCGTCTTGGGCCGCAATTTTTTTCTGCACCACAAAGCAGGGACCGGCTTCGATGACGGTGACCGGCACTGCCAGCCCGTTGGTGTCGAAGATCCGGGTCATGCCCAATTTCTTGCCAATTAAGCCCCCAGGCATTTGTTGCTCCCTTTGGTCGCGGTTCTTAGTTCTTAAGTTTTTGGTTTTTGGTTTTTGGCCCTAGTAATTTTATCTTTTAGAGGCGGCCTTCGATAAACCGAAACCAAAAACTAAAAACTAAAAACCAAAAACTATACTTTGATTTCTACGTCCACCCCGGCTGCCAGATCCAGCTTGCTGATGGCGTCCATGGTCTGCTGGGTCGGCTCCAGGATGTCCATCAGCCGCTTGTAAGTGCGGACTTCGAACTGCTCCCGGGACTTCTTGTCAATGTGGGGGGAGCGCAGCACGGTGTATTTGTTGATCTCCGTGGGCAGCGGTATGGGTCCCGCCACCCGGGCGCCGGTGCTCCGGGCCGTCTCCACGATCTCCAGCACCGATTTGTCCAGCAACTTGTAGTCGTAAGACCGCAAGCGAATGCGAATCTTGGGCGTTATCATGTTTTAGCCTTATTCCAAATTTTCTCGGTAGCACAGGCTTTCTAGCCTGTGGTCCTTACTGGCCTGTAGTCCTCATAAAAAACTATTCCAAAATCTCGCTCACCACGCCGGCGCCCACGGTGCGGCCGCCTTCCCGGATGGCG
>PEWM01000015.1 GCA_002779455.1 Deltaproteobacteria bacterium CG07_land_8_20_14_0_80_60_11 | reverse complement strand
TTAGTGATTTTCCAACGGACACCAGAAGCTTTCCAAATAACATTTCTCGTTCATCAGTGAACCGCTGATTTTCTGATGTCTCGCTTGGAATTGGTCTATAGAGATGATTTATATATTCTTTGAACTTCGCCATTACGTCAGTATTATCTTTGAAATCTAATGGTATTAAATTTAGACTTATCACATGATCAGGGTGAAGTTGAAATCCGCGTGTTTTCATTAAATTCCGAAACACCTCAAACCGACGATCGTTCTTGACCTTCTGCTTGTCAGCATAACGTGTGTAATTGATAGCGATCAAGACCGAGACGATGGGCCCAAATACTGTAGCGAACGCCAAAATAATATTTGTGGTATCCATGAGTCTCCCATATTGTTTTTATATTGTTGTCGGGTAGTCACGGAGCTTACGGAATATAACGTTAACGGGACCAGTCGGCGTTTTGATAAGAATTGGCTGTTCGCCGCCTAAATTTTCTGGCAGGGTCATGACCACGTCCATAGATAGAGGTTGTGGCCCTGCTATGGCTCCGGTCACAAGCGAACTTCCCGGCGGGATGGTAATTCGAACCTTTGCGTCATAGACCCCTGCTATTGCGCTCTGCTTGTAAGTGCCATCATATCGGCCGCCAACCATATCGGCACCGACAATAATTCCGTTATTGAGGGCCAGGACCCCGAGTCCGGAGCCGGTAACTCCCGTGTAATAGATCGCATAAAAGCCATTAACCATGTCGTCCTCCTTTTATCCGGCAAACCTCTGATTTGCCGCCGTCTGAGAAATCCGCCAATCTTTAACTACACCTGCTAAACCCGCAACTCCGGCAAACCAAACAGCCGCCTTCGGGTTCGATGGTGCCGCCGCAGTCGGGGCAGGAGCCCATGGTGGCGAGGGTGGGGGCCGGCGGGTCCACTTCGGCCACGTGGGCCAGGACCTTGGCGATGGCGTCGGGGCAGGACAGCACCTGGCTGCCGTTCTGCCAGTTGGAGCTGGGGCAGCGGATGCCGGTGATCTGCTTGATGATGGCGTCGATCTTGACCCCGGAGCGCAGGGCCAGCGAGATCAGGCGGCCGGTGGACTCGATCTGGGAGCTGGCGCAGCCCCCGGTCTTGCCCATCTGGGCGAAGACCTCGCAGAAGCCCATCTGATCCTGGTTGACGGTGACGTAGAGCTTGCCGCAGCCGGTGGCGATGAGTTCGGTGACCCCGGTGGTGCGCTCGGGCCGGGGCCGGGGGGTGATGTACTGCATCTTGGCCTTGTCCTTGCCAAAGCTCAAGACCTGCTCCTCCCGGCTGCCGTCCCGGTAGATGGTCACCCCCTTGAGGCCCAGCTCAAAGGCCATGAGGTAGGCTTGCCGCACGTCGTCGGGGGTGGCCTGTTTGGGGAAATTCACCGTCTTGGACACGGCGTTGTCGGTGTATTTCTGCCAGGCGGCCTGGAGGCGGAGGTGCCACTGGGGCGAGACCTCGTGGGCGGTGACGAAGAGGCGGCGGACATCCTGGGGGATTTCCTTGAAGTCCCGGATGGAGCCGGTCTCGGCGATGCTCTGCATGAGCTCGGGGCTGAAAAAGCCCCGGCTTTTGGCCAGTTCTTCGAAGTAGGGGTGGACTTCCACCAATTCGGTGCCTTCCAGGACCCGGCGCACGAAGGAGACCGCGAACAGGGGCTCGACGCCGCTGGAGCAGCCGGCGATGATGCTGATGGTGCCGGTGGGGGCGATGGTGGTGGTGGTGGCGTTGCGCATGCGGCCCTGGCCGTTGCCGTCGAATTTGCTGCCGGGGTAGGCGGGGAAGTTGCCCCGTTGGTCGGCCAGCATTGCTGAGGCCTGCCGGGCCTCTTGCTGGATGAAGGCCGCCACCTGCTCGGCCACCCCCACGGCCTCCTCGGAGTTGTAGGGGATGCCCAGCTTCAGGAGCATATCGGCAAAGCCCATGACCCCCAGGCCGATCTTCCGGGTTTCCAGGGTCTTCTCCCGGATGATGTCCAGGGGAAAGCGGTTGGCGTCGATGACGTTGTCCAGGAAGTGTACCGCATCGCGGACCATGTCGCCCAGGGCCGGGTAGTCGATCTGGGCGCCTTTGACGACCTTGGACAGGTTCAGCGACCCTAAGTTGCAGGACTCGTAGGGCAGGAGCGGCTGCTCGCCGCAGGGGTTGGTGGCCTCGATCTCCCCCAGGTGGGGGACGGTGTTGCCCCGGTTGAGGGCGTCCAGGAAGATGATGCCGGGCTCGCCGGTGGACCAGGCGCTCTGGACAATGAGGTCGAAGAGCCGGGCGGCGCTAACCTTTTGGACCTCCCGGCCGGTGCGGGGGTTGGTCAGGGGGAAATCCCGGTCTTCTCTGACCGCCTCCATGAAGGCGTCGGTCAGGCCCACGGAGATGTTGAAGTTGGTGAGGCGCTTGGTGTCGTTCTTACAGGTGATGAAGGCCTCGATATCCGGGTGGTCGATCCTTAGGATCCCCATGTTGGCGCCCCGGCGGGTGCCGCCCTGCTTGATGGTTTCGGTGGCCACGTCGAAGATGTTCATGAAGGAGATGGGGCCGGAGGCCACCCCTTTGGTGGAGAGCACTGGGTCGTTGGCGGGCCGGATGTGAGAGAAGGGAAAACCCGTGCCGCCGCCGGACTTATGGATCAGGGCGGTTTGTTTCACTGCGTCGAAGATGCTCTCGATGCTGTCGTCCACCGGCAGGACGAAGCAGGCGGAGAGCTGGCCCAATTCCCGGCCGGCGTTCATCAGGGTGGGGGAGTTGGGCATAAACTTGAGCGAGGCCATGAGGTCGTAGAACCTGGCGGCAGTGGCGGCCACGTTCGCCTGGGGGTCGTAGAGCCGGTCGATGGCGGCGATGGTGTCCGCCACCCGCCGGAACATGTCCGGGGCGGCTTCGGTGGTCTCCCCGGTTTCGTCCTTCTTGAGGTAGCGCTTTTTCAGCACTATTAGGGCGTTGTGGCTTAACGGCAGTTCCCCGGCGATTTCCCTGATTTCCCCCTGCGGCGTCATCATTTCCCCCTTAATTCCGGCGGTTGCCGAAAATTCCTTAAATAGCAATATGTTGTATTAATAGCTATATTAAAACACAATATGTTGGGTGTCAAGGAAAAAATCGCCTCCGAGAAGATTGACTCATCCCAGCGGTAATTTCTCCCCGAGGCCCTCTGGTCCGGTATTGATTAAGGCATTAATTTGTTTAATAAAACCATATTTTATTCCCACTTTATTTGGATATGGTATGATATTAACCCATAGCGGCGATGGAGGAGAAGAGAGTTATGAAAAGAATGATCTTCCTGCTGGTGGGGATTCTGGTCCTGGCCCGGTGTGGGGGTGTCCAGGCCGGGACCGTCACCTGCACCTTTAGCCGCGACCCGCCGCCCGACTGGGTGAATCAATCGGGCGACTGGGTCGCCAGCGGCGGCGTCTATAAGGCCCAAAACCCCGGTAATAAACCTCCGACCTACGCCTATTTGCCCTTTACTCTGACCGATATCACGGCGGAAGCGGATATCAATGCCGCCTGAGGGAAAATGCCATGAGCGAAGAAATGACCGAACCGGAAATTTGTCAGGTGCGCCAAGGTATCAGGCAGAAGTACGATCGGGTGGCCGCGGCCGGCGCCGGCGGCTGCTTCCAGTACCCCACCGGCAAAGCCGGCATGGACCTGCAAGGCTATCCCCCGGAGGTCATCGGGGATTTTCCCCCGGAGGTCCTGGCTACCTTTTGCGGCGTGGGCAATCCCTTCAGCCTGGGGCCCCTTAACCCCGGGGAGGCTGTCCTGGACATCGGCTGCGGCGCCGGGGTGGACTCCCTGGTGGCGGGCCATCTGGTGGGGGCCGGCGGCCGGGTGGTGGGCCTTGACGTCACCCCCGCCATGATTGAGCGCGCCCGGGCCCACCAGGCGCGGCTGGGTCTCGCCAACGTCACGTTTCAGGTGGGAGAGGCCGAGGCCCTCCCCTTCCCGGACCACGACTTTGACGCGGTCATCAGTAACGGCGTCTTCAACCTGACCCTCAATAAGGAGAAGGCTCTGAAAGAAACGCACCGGGTCTTGAAGCCCGGCGGCCGCCTCCTGCTCGCCGACATGGTCCTAATGGCGGCGCTGCCCCCGGATCGGGCCGGCAGGGTGGAAAACTGGTTCCAGTGAATCGGCGGGGCCATGCCAGGAAAGGATTTCCTGGCCCTCATGCTCAAGGCCGGCTTCCACCGGGTGGCTCTGGTCAGATACACCGGCTTTAAAAGCTCCCCCTACACCGAAGGGGCCTTATTTTACGGGGAAAAACTCGCGGCCGGCCAGGCCCGGGACGACCTCGCCTCCCAGACCGAACCGGCGCCGACGCCCCCGAAAGAAGCGGCCTGCGAACCCGGCGGGACCTGAAAGCGGAAATAACCCGCCCGGGTGGGGCGGTTATAGTGCGTAAAAATAACCTGAGTAGAAATGTCAGGGCGGGCACTGCCCGCCATTATTTTTGGTGAGCGGCACTCACCCTTGTATGTTAAAAGCAGCTACATATGTGGGTAGCCGCAGGCTTCAGCCTGCGCAAGCTAAAGCTTGCGGCTACAGGAAAATGACAATCTTCCCACCAGCCGCATAAGGAAGTTTCTTATTCCTCCCCCGGATTAAGCAAATAAGCCTCCACGAAGCGGTCCAGGTCGCCGTCTAAGACCGCGTCGACGTTGCCCTCCTCGTGTTTGGTGCGGTGGTCCTTGATCATGCGGTAGGGCTGGAGGGTGTAGGAGCGGATCTGGCTGCCCCAGGCGATGTCTTTCTGGCTTTCCTGCATTTCATGCTTCTTGTCTTCCTGCTTGCGTTTCTCCAGGTTATAGAGGCGGGCCCGGAGCACCTTCATGGCCAGTTCCTTGTTGCGGTGCTGGCTCCGTTCGGACTGGGAGGAAACCACCAGGCCCGTGGGCAGGTGGGTGAGGCGCACCGCCGAGGAGGTCTTGTTGACGTGCTGGCCGCCGGGGCCGGAGGCCCTGAAGGTGTCGATGCGCAGGTCATTCTCCTGGATGTCGATGGCGATGCGGTCGTCCACCTCCGGCAGCACCTGCACCGCCGCGAAAGAGGTGTGGCGGCGGCCGCTGGCGTCAAACGGCGAGATGCGCACCAGGCGGTGAATGCCATTTTCGCTCTTCAGATAACCATTGGCATAAGGGCCGCTCACCGTGAAGGTGACGCTCTTGACCCCGGCCTCGTCCCCAGGGAGCAGGTCGATGGTCTCGGTCTTAAAACCCTTGCGCTCGGCGTAGCGCAGGTACATGCGCAGCAAAATCTCGGCCCAATCTTGGGCCTCGGTGCCGCCGGCCCCGGCGTGGATGGTGACGATGGCGTTCTTGTCGTCGTCTTCGGCCCCGAGGAGCAGCTTGAGCTCCCAGCCGGAAAACTCGCGCTCCATGGCCGTCAGGTCCCGGGCCACTTCTTTCAGGGTCTGGCGGTCCTCTTCCTCCAGGCCCATATCCAGCATCAGCTCCAGGTCTTCCAGTTGCTGGCGGCGCGCCGCATATTCCTCCGTCGCCTGGATGAGGGACGCCCGCTCCCGGAGGATGTCCGCGGCCCGGGCCTGGTCGTCCCACAACTCCGGGGCGGCCATCAGTTCTTCTAAATGCCGCAGTCTGACCTGCTTGCCCGCCAGATCAAAGATGACCTCGGAGGGTTTCCAACCGGTCTTGTAAACCCTTTAATTTGATTTTGAGTTCCACGCTGTCCGGTAACATTGCGACCTCCTGGGTTTTGATAAAACAGCTATCAGCTATCAGCTTTCAGCTTTCAGCAAAAACCTCTCTTTACGGCCGGGGCGATTAATTCCGCCTCATACCAAGTTGCGCTCATAGAAGTAAGAAAAGCTTACGGTCTGTAGGGGCGCACCCGCTTGTGCGCCCAACCTGAGGGCGGACACATGGGTCCGCCCCTACGGAACATAAATTACCTGTATGAACGCAGTTTGGTATCAACCATAATCAGTCTTGAATTGTAGATTTTATCAGAAAAATCCGAAATTAGGAAGGGAACGGCGGCGCCTCCGCAGGGCAATCGCAT
>PEWM01000221.1 GCA_002779455.1 Deltaproteobacteria bacterium CG07_land_8_20_14_0_80_60_11 | reverse complement strand
TATCAAGTTTTCCACCTGCCGGACCGGCGTTTAATTATATCATGAAACGCCGCTCAAGCTGGCTAAAATATGAAAGATGCGATGACTGGAAGGCCGCGCCACGCCGATTGAGATTTAACCCGGCTGGGGGAAAGGCGGGGAAATCCTTTACGAGGAAACGGGGATGGCGATGAGAAATCAGAGCGGGCCCGCCGTGACGGGCCCCTGAATGGCTAGGTCTGGGACTAAGAAGGCGGCTCTATTTAGCCATCTTGAACTTGCCGTCCTGGACCTGGATAATGACCATGGAATCCGGGCCCAGGCCGTTGTGGTCCTCGGGGCTCAGATTATAGGCGCCTGAAATCCCCGCATAACCCCTGATCCCCTCAGTTCCTCCGGGTCGCCGGCCACGGGCGAGACCGCCACAAAGTTGACGTCCGAGAATAAGACCTCGAAATAGGTCCAGTCGTCCGGGATGGGCTCGTCGCAGACGCAGACCCGGCCGCCCGGCGTATCCCAGGGCACCGCCACCCAGCCGGGGAGATAGGCCTCCCGGGGCGCGGCCCGGAGCATGGTGGTGCCGTCGCCGAAGTTTTTCATACTGGGAGTGTCAATCTCCACCCGATAACCGTCCCCGGCCGGAACCAGCCGGGCCGGGCGGTAAATCCTAACGCCAACCGTCAACTGCGTCGCCATCAGAGCCTCTTATCTCATGCCAATTTACGCCGTCTGAACCAGTGTTTTCCGGGGGGAGTGGGGGGATTTCCGTATCGGTAAGCGAATTCCCCAGCCGTCCAGCCTGGCGCTTTGCCGGTGCGCCTCCACCCAGAGCCGCGGGCAGGTCAGTTCCTTCAGCGGGAAACGCCGCCGGGAACCCCTCAGGGTAAGCTCAGCATCTTCAGGTAAACGGTCCGGAACGCCTCCGGTTTGACGGTGATCAAGCCGGAAAATGGCGTGTCAAGATCAAAGATGAAATAGATACAGGCTAACACCATGAAAATAACCATGAATTCATAGATCAGCGAAACCAGGGTTGGCTCCCGGTTGATGAAATATAAGCCAAAAATAACGGAAACCAGGCCAAACATGAGGATCATCCAGACCGGCGGGTAGAGATTGCCTTGCAGCGCGCTGGCTCTGGATGAGCGCTGGCGTCCGGCTTCCGTAATATTGATGTAGAGTTCGCCGGACTTATTCGGGTCGCTCACGAGTTCATAAAATCTGGACCAGATATCGTCGAAACGCTGGCTGGCTTCCGGGCTCATGGCCCCTTTTCCCATCTCTCCCCACTCAACGTCGATGACCGTCTTCACATAGTTTGCCAGGGCCTGGCGAAAAGGCTCGGAGCCAGGCAGGTGTTTGGCGGTACGGTAGACAATCATCAGGGAATCGGCTTCCCGGGTAATGTTCGTCTTGGCGGTCAGAAACACCGACCACAGAGTCACGATGGCAAAACCGATAAAAAAGGCGTAGAGCGTGGTGAAAAAATTAAAGAGCGACGGCTGAATATGCTCCCGGTCGCGCCAACGGCCTTTACCCTTCCGGCGACTCAGCAGCAAAGCCCCGGAAATCACCACACTGATAATCATTATCAAGGAAAACAGCACTATGAACGGCTTCATCGAATCAGCCCTCCTGCTCTGAAAAGTTCAAAGTTCAGGGTGTTTAATGCAGGCCCATGAATGGCTGCCTGAATGAGATACAGCTTTGCCGGCCGGCAGGCTTCCATTATAGATGAGCGGCCGGACTCTGGCCAGGGGCATTCTTGCCGCGAATATGGGAGAGAGCCCGGCGGAGGGCCTGGTTAGCCCGCGATCCCGGGAATCAAGGCCCCGGCAAAATCAAGCTTGACTTTGCCCAGTTGGCCATTAACTTAATTTCCATAGAAAAAGGCCATTTTACCCTAAAAAGGAAAGGATGACAGATTATGCGCACCAACCGGATTCTTCTCAGTCTGGCCATGGCGGCCTTTCTCCTGCTGGCGGTTACCCCGGGCGTCGCCCGGGGACCGTATTACGCGGTGGGGTCCGTATCCATTGACATGACTTCGATGGCGGCGGGGGTGGGCGCCAGCTGGGGGGGCGGCGTCCTCAGGTTCAAAGGGCAACGCCACCTTTTCAAGATTGACGGCCTCAGCGTCGGCAGCGTGGGGGTGTCGTCCATCAGCGCCGTGGGCAATGTCTACAACATGACCAGCGTCTCTCAGTTTTCCGGCAATTATGCAGCCGTCGGCGCGGGCGTCACCCTGGCCGGAGGCGTGGCCGGCCTGAAGATGCAGAACCAGAGGGGCGTCATCATCAACCTGTATGCCACGCAGCAGGGGGTGCAGTTGAACATCGGGCCCCAGGGCTTTACGATCACCATGAGATAGGCAAACTACCCGGCCAGGACCGGAACCGCAGCAGCCGGATGGTCTTGCCGATAATGACAGGTTGATGCCCTGACCACCGGGGTGACCGCCCGGCAACAGAGGCGCAGGTCAGGGGACCGCGCCTTGCAAATAAGCCTGTCGCCTGGCCCCGGGAAACCTCTCATACCAAGTTGCCGTCAAACAAGTAATAATCAGAATTGTAGGGGCGGTGAGCGCACCGCTACAGGGGGTTGCTATCATAAAGTCAGTATTACCTTTATGACGGCAATTTGGTATTACCCCTACGGGGCGGAGTGCCTTGGGTGACGCAGAGATTTCAGGCAGTACCAGGCGCCGACCAAAGCGCCGGCGAGCATCAGGATGCCCCCGGCGGGTGTGGAACCTGACAGGCCCATGCCGTGAATAAGCCAGCCGGTCAGGATAACGCCCCCGGCCCCGACATAAATGCGCCGGTAGCGCCGGCCGGTCTGATGGCGCCTTTGGGCCTCGTCCCACAGGGTCCACAAGTATTTGAGGTCTTTGGCGGAATAGGGGATCAGGTCTGCCGCGTTGGGGGGAGGAATTGTGGCGCACCGGGCCCGGTTTCTTCCCAGGCGAGATTCTGACGGTTCTGGAGAAATTAACGTCTGTGCGGCAACGGTTTCTTTCAGTCTGGTCTGAGTCATGACTTCACCCTGTTTTGCAGCATGGTTTATCTATCCGGCGGCTTCCGCCGCAGCCCGTTTTCCCGGCCAGCCCGGAGTCACGGGGCTGAAAATGATTATGGCGAAAGCGGCGGCGGTTTGCATACCGGACACGGGATATAATGACGCTCTTGCGCTTCCGCGGCGGATTTGAATTTTATCAATCTCCAGGGGGATATCCCCTTGACCCACTTGCAGGTGGGATAATGGTATTTGTTGGAGGTTTTGGAGCCCACCAACTCTACTTCCGCCTCAGCGTCCCGGCTGGGGGAAACGGCTTCTGCCGGGCCGGCTGGGGGACTGGGCAAAGCGCCTACCCCGGAGCCGAGACCGGTTCCTCCCGGAGGCGGCTGGTGGGCGGAATCGCCGGGTGGTTTCGGCTCCTTTGAGGTCTCCAGGCTGCGCTTATCCCGCAAAGTAAATTGGGGCTCGCCGCCGGGCCCGAGGTTCAACTCGGCCCGGACCTGCTGGTCCTGGTCATAAAACGTCAGATGGGGAGACCCCTCGGACCCCAGGCCCAGAGCGGCGCGGCGGTGGCCCTGCGGATCCCTCAGGTCCAGACTGACTTTGCCGCCGGCAGTCCCCAGTGTAACCCGGATGTTGCCGTTGGGGTCGCGCAGCACGAGATCTTTTCCTGCCAAGCCCAGGGGATGGGGTCGAAAGAGCACATAGGCCTGGGTGGCCAGGATCACCCCAAACACCCCCAGGATAATTGCCCCAATAAATTTCAGACGCCGATGCTGGCGCGCCAATTTTTCCAGGCGGTCAAATATCCGGGAATTGGCATCCCGGCCAGGGGGTAACTCATGATCGGGGGTGGGGGCCGGTGAAACGGGGCCAGATTCGGCCATAGGGGCGCCTTCTGCCTCAGCCGCGCTGGTGGACTGGGGGGAGGCGCCCGGAGACTCAAGGGGCTGGGAGGCCGCGGGATTCGGGGCGCCGGCCGGAGCGGCTGCCGGCCCGGCGAAAGCCTCGGGGGAGGGGGCGCCAACCGCAACCTTGAAGCTGCTTTCCCCTTTCCGGTCCTTGAGTTCGAGAAAGGCCTCGCCATCCTGATTCACCCCCAGCCGGGCCCAGGCATTGCCCTCGCGGTCGCTGAGAAGCAGGTCAGCGGAACCATCTGGATTAGCGCTTATTTTGCCTCGATAATTGCCCGAAGCATCCCGGAGCAGGATCTTTTCCACCTCGATGACCCGGTCCTGGGACTTACCCTGGCTTATGAGGAGATCGGCCAACTCCTGCCACTCATGCTTTAGGCTGGCCAGCACCGTCTCCAGGTCTTTGGGCTTGGTCTTATCAGGCATCACAACTCTCGGCGCGCCGGCGGGCCTCCGGTGACCTCGCCCTCAGGCAGAAAAAGTGGTTGGCATACGGTCTCATAGTAAATTGCCTCGGCATGAATCATCCACTTCTCGGAAACAACGCCTTCATGCCATTCCCTTATTGGGTGAGATCGTCCCTTAGCGGTTTTTTCCTTAATCGAAGGAGAAGCCTCTCTCCACAAATAATTTTAAACAGATATTCGCCACTTCCGGGTCATAAAGGATGCCCGACTTTTGATGAATTTCTTCCAGGGCCTGGCCGATTCCTTGGGCCGGACCGTAAGACCTGGCAGAAACCATGGCTTCCACCACGTCCGCCACCCCTAAAATTCTGGCTTCCAGGATAATCTCCTTATCGGTCAGGCCGGCGGGGTAGCCCGAACCATCCAGTCTCTCGTGGTGCTGCAGGATGGCCTGCAGTACCGGCCAGGGGAAGTCGATATTTTTCAAGAGACCAAAGCCAATCTGACAATGAGATTTGATAAACTCGCATTCCAGGTTGGTAAGCTCCCCCGGCTTGCTCAGGATTTCCATGGGTACGGCGATCTTGCCGATGTCGTGGAGCAAACCGGCGACCCTGATGCCTTCTAAGCGGTTAAGGGAAAAATCCATCTCCCGGGCGATGGCGACCGCCAGTTGCGCCACCCGCCTCTGGTGACCCGCGGTTTGGGGGTCTTTGATCTCCACCGCCTCGGCCACGGCATCAACGACGCCGTGAAAACTGCTCTTCATCCGACTGAGCAGCGATTTCAGGCGGTCTTCTTCCGCCTTGCTTTCTCTGACGTCCCGGAGCAGCCACAGCACCCGCACCAGTTGATCCCGGTGGTCGGTTTGGGCGCTGACATTGACGGACACCGAAAAAGGTGCGCCTTCCCCCGGTTGCAGGCGAAATTCCCAGTTCCGTTTTTCCCCGCCCTCCCGAACCTGGATCAGGCTGGCCTGAAAGGCCGGGCGGTCTGCCTCCGCAATAAAGTGCGTCAAGGGTTTGCCTTGCAGCGATCCCTGGTCCACCTGCAGCATGGCGGCGGCAGCCGGGTTGCTCTCGGCAATGACAGTCTGGGCGTCGGTTACCAGGTAGGCATCGGGGGCTAAGTCGAAGAGGTCCCGATAACCCCTGTTTGCCTCAACCATGGCCGATTCAGCCGCCGCCCGGTCTGCCTCGCCTCGGAGATCAGCTTCTCTCACCGCGGTCTGGAGGTCTCCCAGCGAGGCCGAGATATCTTGCAAAACTCTATTGAGGGAAGGTCTCGGCTTCGCTGGCAGACCGGTGCCTGAAGCCGCCTTAATTCCGGCCATCAGGTCAGGGGACCCGGAGCCGGTCGTCGGTGAGGAAGCCTCAAGAGGCTGGCGGTAGCCTTCCTCTTCCAAGTCAGATGCATGAGTTACCCGCGGGTCTTTAGAAATGGCTGATTCCTCCTGGTTCGCAGGTTTATGGTCCCGGGCGGTTGACGAATCGGGGTCATTCCTCTCAAAAATTATCACTGTCATCTCTCGCTAGATTTTACTCAAATCTTCCCTGATCTGGCGACAGGAAAAGGGGGTCCGAATAGCCGCCCTGGGTTGAGGCGGTTTAGCCAGCCGTCTCGTGAAGAAACCCGGCGACCCCGGTTTATTTGCCGCTTGACCCGAACTGCCGGCCGAAGTTTCTCTTGCCAGAGAAAGGGCATTATCCAGGAACAATTCCCAAGGAGTATTTCCCGGGGAGGGTGCCGTGCCTGGTTCACATTGGGCCCTCGCCACCAATTTCTGTAGGGAGGCCCAGATTTCCGGGTACTGGCGGGCATCGCCCCGAGGGGCGTGACAGAGCAAAGCCAGGAGCACCTCCGGCGCCTTCAGGCCAACCGCCGTCGCCGCCTCGAGAATCCCCTGATAATAGCTCTGCATCGACGGATACGACGCTGATAAAGCCTGGAGCAGCGGCTCAAAGGGCGACGCCAGACAATACACCTCCTGCCAGGATAAGCTTACCTCGGGCTGGGGCTCCCGGGTGAGATGGTCACTCAAAAATTTCGACAAAGACCGGCTGGGGGATTGGGGCGCTTTCTCCCAGGGAGGGCACAACCACCGCCAGGATTCCTGCATTTCAGGATCAAAGGACGGCGGCGCCGGCGCCACCTGACCTTCCCCGAACCACCTGATTCCAGGGGTCCCCCGGAAGGAGGCCGGGTCGAAGAGGGGTGACGGGTCCCAGGCATAAAAATGTTGTTCCCGGCCGGCGCCCAAAGCCGCGGTGCACTCGGCCCGCCACGGTCCATACGGCTCTAAGATTAATGCGCCCGGCCCGGTGGCAACTTCCAGGACCATTAACCCGGACCGCTTGCCGGTCGCCACCCCTAAATTTATTGCCGGTCCCGACAAACCAGGTCCCCACAAGCGGTTGACCCAGGTCTCGGGGTTTTCCCCGAAATCCACTCCCAGGTCAGTGCCATCCTGGGGGTTTACGGCCTGCAGAACCCAGCCCAATTTTTGATATTTTTCAGCATAACTCGACACCGCCTCCTCATAGTCGAGTCTAGATTTCAAGTTTAGGAGACTTTCCATCTCTTCCTGGTGGATTCTGACGCGCCTGTCTTGGGGATCCATGTGTTTGGCCTCGGCTGACTAAGGCGGATGATCCGGCCCGCAAGTCCCTCGCCCTTTTTCGGGCTTCAGGTTGAATTTGAATCGTATTTTATAACGGCAGGAATTTCTTACAATGGGCAGAACTCCTGATATGCGGGTTCGATTTTACTTATTTTGCCTTCAGCAAATATCGCCTCAGTCTGACGATAACCGCCGGCCCGGGGCCTTCATCGAGGAAACGGATGGCGTTGCCGGGTTCCCCGGGGAGAAAACCCCCATCCGGCCGTTCGCCCCTGGCGCCTTTGCCGGTGAAGTCTCCCGAAAACCTCAGTAGGGGCGCACCCGTGTGTGCGCCCAACCTGAGGGCGGACACATGGGTCCGCTACAAGAAAATTGTCGTTTGTTTGCAAATTGGTATCAGTCCGCATGGCGGCCAAACGAGGGCCGGTACGGGGACGGCGGCAGTAACGCCGCGGCGGTGGTTCAAGCGGCGGCGCCACCCTCAGCGTGGCGTCCTGGTTACCGAATCAGGAATGTACGGATAACGACTTATGTAGAGGTCAATCCTTCGCGGATGGCGTATTTGGTAAGCTCGGCGACGCTCCTGGTCTTCAATTTGTCCATGATTTTTTGGCGATGGGTTTCCACGGTCTTGACGCTGATATTCAGGCTTTCGCCGATTTTAACGGAGGTTTTGCCTTCGGCGATAAGCTGCAGCACTTCGCGCTCTCGGGGGGACAACAACTGGAAAGCTGATGATTCTTTGGGGCTGGTCGAGGACACATAGTCTTTCACCACGATGTCCGCCACCTCAGGACTCAGGTAAGTTTTATGTGACATCACCACCCGGATAGCCTTGGCCAGGTCCTTGAAAGCGCAATCTTTGAGCATGTACCCGGCCGCCCCGGCCTTGAGCATATTCAACACAAAACGTCTATCGTCATGCATGGAGAGGGCGATGATCTTGACCCCGGGCAGCTCGGCGACAATCTGCCGGGTGGCCTCGATGCCGTTTAAATCCGGCATCGCCACGTCCATGATGATCACATCCGGGAGCAGTTCCCGGGCCATCCGTTCGATCATCCGGCCATCCTCGGCTTCTCCCAACACCTGGATATCGTGCTCCTTCTCCAGCATGGCGCGGAGCCCCTCTCGCATGATCTGGTGATCGTCGGCAATCAAAACCTTGATGCTCATGGCAGTACCCCGTTCATCTGATAACCACCATATAATTATAATTATGTCAAATTTTTTAAAAAATAAAGTGCGGCAGGGAAGTGCCTCACCCAAATATTTTTCTTCAGTAAACATTATACTAGATTTTTTGGAAAATGGCAAAATCGGACTGCGCGGCCGGCGCCGGAGGGCGCGCCGGCCGCGCAAATCTAGCGGAGCGCCGCCGAGGAGGAAGGCCGGGGTTTTGCCGGCGGGGGGGCAACTGCCTTCGAGGCCGCCCGCGGGGAGGCTACCCTGATAAGGGTTGGGGCCGCCATGCGGTTGGTCCTCTTTTTCTGGCCTGGCCGCAGAGGCAAGCTCAGGGTAACCCGGGTGACCTCCCCGGGGGTGGACTCGATCTCCATCCGGCCGCCGAAATAGTTCAGGCGCTCCCTTATGCTGAAGAGACCGAAACCTTCGATCTTACCGGACGAGGCGCCGAGTTGGTCCGGGGCAAAGCCGACGCCGTTATCCTCAACGATTATCTCCAGATGCTCACCGGCCCTCCGCATGCACACCCTGGCGCAACTCGCCTGGGCGTGCTTGAGCACGTTGAACAGCAACTCCCGCACCGCCCTGAACAGGAGCGCCCGGGCTTCATTATCCAGAGGTTTGGGAAGATCGTCATCCTCCACGGACACCACGAGACCATACTGCTGCTGCATATGCTCCGCCAGCCATTCCATGGCGGGCTCGAACCCCAGGTCATAGAGGATCGGGGGACTGAGTTCGAAGACCAACGACCGCGTGTAGCGGATTGATTCCTCAATCAGCCGCCGGATTTCTTCCATGGGCTTGGCCAGGCTGCGATAAAGCGCCGATTCCTGGATCTTCTCGAACTTGCCCTTGGCCACCACCAGCAACTGGGCGATATTATCGTGGAGCACGGTGGCCAAACGGCGCCGTTCCCGTTCCTCGGTTAAGGACAGCTCTGAGGCCAGGGATTGCAGCTGTTCCTGGTAGGTGCGAATCTTTTCCTCGCTCTCCCGCCGTTCCGTAATGTCCTCGAACAAGGCGATGGCGAATTTGGGTTTGCCGCCCGCCTCCCGCACCAGGGAGATGGATTGCCGCCCCCAGCCGATCCAGCCGTCTTTGCGGACATAGCGGGTTTCCACCCGGCAGACGTCCTGCTTTCCGGTGACCAATTTCTGAAAATTTTCCCAACTTGATTCGGCATTCTCCGGATGGTTGATCCGGGTGAACTCCATCCCCCGCAATTCTTCGGGGGCATAACCCAGCATGGCCAACAGCGCCGGGTTCCCTTCAATCACGCGACCTTGCTGGTCAATGAGGGCTATGCCGAGGGCGGCTTCCCGAATAACCGTGCGAAACCGGGACTCACTTTCCATCAAGGCATTTTCCACCCGCCCCCTTTCGGCAATTTCCAGGCGCATCTCTTCGTTGGCCTTTTCCAGGGCATAAGTCCGCGCCCCGAGCCTCTCCCCCAACTGGACGTTGTCGCGGCTGAATTGTTGGATGAGCGTCTGGTACTTCAACAATATCAGGTAGGCGCAAATGGTCGCCAGGGTGCAACCTATAATACTCAGGTAGATATTCGAACTGGCGGCGCTGGCATGAGCAAAGAGAAAGTCCCTGAACAGCTGGAAGATGGAGACGGCCACAATTAACTGCAGTGAGACCATAATCAGCCGGGTAACCCAGCCACTGACCGTACTTTCGTCCTTGGGCGGGACTTCCAGGCGGCCCCCGGCAGCCAGTTCCCCCACGTAAGGTTTCGTCTGATCCATAGAATACCTTCCTCCCCGGTTGGGATACCCCCTGCCTACACCTACCTTGCCTGCACCCCAAATTTGCCTTTTTTAGACCAAATAGGGAATTAGGTATTCCCTGAATCTCCAGGTGAGAAATCCCTGAATTTCGAGGTGAAAACTCCCTGAATTTCCCCTGCGAAATATCCAGGTGCTCCCCCGGCGCCCTGTTCAGTCACTCGCCGCCGCCTTCCCGGACCTCCAGGATATTATGTGAGCCCTCCCTTAAAAGTGGTCGTACGGAATGCCCATCAGCAGCCTGACGTGATCCTCGACGCACTCTTCCAGGACCTCCAGGTTATAGCCCCCTTCCAGCACCGTGACGAGCCGGCCCCCGGTGGTCTCCTGGGCGAGGTCCAGCAGCAACTGGCCCATTTCCCGGTATCCCTCCCGAGTCAGGCTCATATGCGCCAGGGGGTCGTTGACATGGGCGTCGAACCCCGCGGAAATAAACACGAACTGCGGGGCAAAGGCCTGCAGGCGGGGCAGCACTTCCTTTTTCAAGGCCGTCAGGTAGTCGTGGTCATCGCTGTGGGGCGACAAGGGCAGGTTCAGGGTGAAACCTTGCCCCGGACCCTTACCCTCTTCCCGGCGGTAACCGGTGCCGGGGTAGCAATGCTGGGGGTCCTCGTGGAGGGACACGTAGAACACCCGGGGGTCCGCCTCCAACACATGCTGGGTGCCGTTGCCGTGGTGGACGTCCCAGTCGATGATGGCCACCCGCTCCAGGCCGAAGTGCTCCAGGGCGTACACCGCCCCTATGGCCACGTTATTAAAAAAGCAGAACCCCATGGCCCGGTCCCGCTCGGCGTGATGCCCCGGTGGCCGCACGGCGCAGAAGGCATTGTCCACCTGGCCCCCCATGACCGCCTCCACCGCCAGCATCACCCCGCCCACGGCCAGCAGGGCCGTCTGGTATGAGTCCCGGCAGATGCCGCAGTCCTGCGCCATAAAGGTATGTCGACCTCGCTCGCAGGCCTCTTTAAACCGTTTGATGTAGTCGGGGGTATGCAGGCGCTCCACCCATTTGAGCGGGGCGTAGTCTGGTTTAAGAAGCACCAACAATTCCAGAAGGTCGGCCTGCTCCAGGGCGCGATGCATAGCCTTCAGCCGATCGGGGCGTTCCGGGTGCCAGGCGCCCGGATCATGCAACAGGTAGCGTTGATCAAAAACATAGCCGGTACGGCGCATTGATCTCCCCCAGTTATAAAAAGTGCCCGCCAGGACGAGCTTTTAAAGGTTAACCTGAAGGGCCTGAGATTGTAAAGGAAATTTGGGCGAGGGACCAGGGACCCGGCGGCCCCTGATCCCTCGTGGAGGCGGGATTTCTGCCGCTTACCGCAGGCGTTTTTCTACCACGTCCCACTTGACGTTTTTAAAGAACGCCTCGAGGTAGTCGGCCCGTTTCAGCCCGTAATCAGTGATGAAGGCGTGCTCGAAAACGTCCAGGACCAGGAGGGGATTACACCCGGCGGGATGCCCGCCATCGTGTTCGTTGATCCACTGGTTAAAGAGGAGGCCGCTCTCGACATCCTGGTACAGGATGACCCAACCAATGCCCCGCATGGTGGCGGTGGCCTTGAAATCCTTGGCGCAGGTTTCTACCGAGCCGAACTGCTCGGTCTTTTTCTTCATGAGGTTGGGGGCCCTAGCCATATCCCCGCCGCCCCCCAGGTTCGCAAAGTAGAGTTCGTGCAGCCGCATCCCGTTGAACTCCCACCCCAGGCGCCGTTTCAGCTCGGCGAATTCGGGCGTCCCCTCCTTGCCTTCTTTCACCATGCCCGCCAGCAGCTCCATGACTTTATTGGTGTTGTTGACGTAGCCCTGGTAGAGGGTGAAATGATTTTTGAGCAGCGTGTCGCTGAATCCCGGCATCCCTAACAAAAAGGCAAAATCTTTGGCGGCATAAGCCATATATCCTCCTTGGCGGTCCTGGCGTCAGAACCTCGTAGTTTGCCTTAAAGATAGTGCCGGGATCAACCGATGCAAGGCGAGGTGGGGAAAATTCCCTCTCACCGGCGGCGGATTTTTCGGGGTAATACGAAGTTGGAGTCAAAAAACTATGAATATTCATGTCATTCTGAACGGAGCGCAGCGGAGTGAAGAATCTCGGCGGCTTCAAAAGAGAGATTCTTCGCTGCGCTCAGAATGACAAAAAATAGTCTTTTGATTGCTCGTTGGAATAAGGCCGGCAAACCGGCGGCCGGGCCGTCACCCGCCTGAAGCCGCCGCCGGCCTCCGGACTCACCCCGCCGTCCTTTTCGTTGCATCGGGGCGCGGGATTAAGTATAGTTATGAATCCTAAGGGTTTAGTCGGCGGATTCCAGGTCTTCCGGGTCCAGGAGACCCTGTTGAATCAGGGCGGCTTCCAGTTGGGCCAGGGCCTGCTTGAAGGCCGGATAGAGCCCCACCGCCAGGGACACGCCTTTGCGGGTGGGCACCCAGTCCCCTTCCTGATCTCCCGGCACGTGAACCCGGATATCAATGAGGCGATGACCCTTAAACTCGGACAGGGAAAGGAAAACCGTTTCCCGGGCATTTTTGGCGACCTGACTGATGACTTCGGACATCATGTTCCCCCTGCTGGCTGCCTTGACCGGCAGCTTGATTGGAGATTGACTTCGCCTAAATTCCCGACCTTGTCAACCCCTTTTTGCTATGCAACTCTATAATACCTTAAGCAGACGCAAGGAAACCTTCAAGCCCCTCACCCCCGGAAAAGTGGGTCTCTATGCCTGCGGGGTGACGGTTTACGACGACTGCCACCTGGGTCACGCCCGGTCCTGCGTTGCCTTTGAGGTCCTGGTGCGCTATCTCCAGCGCCGGGGTCTTAAGGTCACCTGGGTCCGCAATTTTACCGACATCGACGACAAGATCCTGCGCCGGGCCCAGGAGTTGGGGGTGTCCTGGAAGGAGGTGGCCGAGCGCTGCATCGCCTCCTTCCAGGAAGACATGACCGCCCTGGGAGTGCCGCCGGCCCAGATCGAGCCCAAGGCCACGGAGCACATCCCCCAGATCCTCGACCTCATCCGGCGCCTGGAGGACCTGGGCTTTGCCTATGGCGGTAAGGGCGGCGGGGGCGGCGACGTCTTCTTCCGGGTGCGCCGCTTCCCGGGATACGGCAAGCTCTCGGGGCAGAGACTGGAGGACATGGAGGCCGGGGCCCGGATCGAGGTGGACCCCAACAAAGAGGATCCCCTGGATTTCGTCCTGTGGAAGGCCAGCAAGCCCGGGGAACCGGCCTGGGACAGCCCCTGGGGTCCCGGGCGGCCGGGCTGGCACATCGAGTGCTCCGCCATGAGCATGCAATACCTGGGGGAGACCTTCGACCTGCACGGCGGCGGCCAGGACCTGGTCTTCCCCCACCATGAAAACGAACTGGCCCAGTCGGAGGCGGCCACGGGGAAACCCTTCGCCCGCTTCTGGCTGCACCACGGCCTGCTCACCATCAACGCCGAAAAGATGTCCAAGTCCCTGGGAAATTTCTTCACGGTGAAGGAGGTTTTGGCCCGCTTTCCGGCGGAGGTGGTGCGTTTCTTCCTCATCAACTGCCACTACCGCAGCCCGCTGGATTTCTCGGACGCGGCCCTGGCCGAAGCCGAGACCGCCTTGCTGCGCCTCTATACCTGCCTGGCCCGGATTCAGGAGGTGCTCCGGCCATACCCGGACCTGAAACCCCAGCATCCCATCGATACCTATCCCGACAACCTGACTCTGGAGGAATTCCACCGGTTCGGGTCGCTGCGGGCCCGGTTCGACGCCGCCCTGGATGACGACCTCAACACCGCCCAGGCCCTGGGCTACCTGTTCGAGACCGTGCGCCTGCTCAACCGCCTCCTGGAGGCGCCCTCCGCCGACCCGACGTACCTCACCATACTCCGGGAGATGCACGATGAAATAGTGGACCTGGGCCGGGTGCTGAACCTCCTCCAGGCCGACCCCCAGACCATGGTCGCCTCCCTGCGGCAGAAAGCCGCGGACCTCAAAATCGCCCCGGACGAAATCCAACGCCTCATTGACGAACGCACCCAGGCCCGGAAGAATAAGGATTGGGGAAAAGCCGATTCTATTAGGCAGCAACTCCTGGACCTGGATATCCTCCTGGAAGATACACCCCAGGGGACCCTGTGGAAAGTGAAAGGTTAGAGTAATATCAGAGTGGGCACTACCCACCCTGATCCTGAAAAGGGGTTGCCATGAAATTCCGGGTAATTATTGAGCAAGATGAAGACGGCGTCTTTGTGGCCCTCTGTCCGACGCTGCCGGGATGCATTTCCCAGGGAAAAACCAGGGCTGAAGCGCACGCCAATATCGCCGATGCCATCAAGGGGTACCTGGAAAGCCTGGTCAAACACGATGAACCGATTCCACCTGCCATAACCGAAGAAATTATTGATGTCGCGGTATGACGAAGCTGCCGGTGGTTTCGGGGCGGCCTGACCGTGGCAGAACCTCTTTAACTTCTCTGATCCGTTCTTTCCTGGAAAAGACCTATCCACATTGACTATCCACCCTTAACTGATTAGATTTCTAACAACTTTACCAAGGAGGCGCCTATGCCCACATTTGTGATGTTCGGCAAATATTCCGCCGAGGCTATCAAAGCCATGAGCCCGGCCCGCACTCAATCCACCGTGAACTTCATCAAGCAAATGGGCGGGGAAGTGAAGGCCATGTACGCCGTGTTGGGCGAGGTTGATCTGGTTTTCGTGGTCACCCTGCCCGGCATTGAGGCCGCCATCAAGGCCTCCGTCGACCTCTCCAAACAGACGGGCATCGCGTTCACCACCTGTCCGGCAGTAACCGTAGAAGAGTTCGACAAACTCGTCGCTTAAGGCCGGGGCCTAGGAATTTTGAGGAGAGGGCCGGGGTGAGTTTTTTGTAAGGGAAAGGGCGCTTACAAAAAGCCCTTTGCCCCCTCCCCCAATTTCTTAGCGGCAAGACTCAGGCCGCCGGCCTTAGTCTTGCCTGCAAAAATGTTATATTTTGTAAGCGTTCAGCTATCAGCGGTCAGCGGTCAGCTTTTTGAATTAAAACAATTAGTTGTATTAACACAGTAATTCAAGCCTTAGCGACCCGATTTGGATAAGTCCTTGTTTTTGCTGATAGCTGATAGCTGACTGCTGAACGCTTACTATATTTTTATCATCCCGAATACCGATATAACCCTATATGCCCGGCCAATTCCATCTTGTCACGTCTTTCACGCCCGCCGGCGACCAGCCCCAGGCCATCCGGCAGCTATTGGCGGGGGTCCGGGCCGGGTACCCCCACCAGGTGCTGCTGGGGGTCACCGGGTCCGGCAAGACCTTTACCATCGCCAACGCCGTGGCCCGGCTGAACCTGCCCACGTTGGTCCTGGCCCCCAACAAGACCCTGGCGGCCCAGCTCTACGGCGAGTTTAAGGAGTTCTTCCCGGACAACGCGGTGGAGTATTTTGTCAGTTACTACGATTACTATCAGCCGGAGGCCTATGTCCCGCAGGCCGACCTGTACATCGAAAAAGACTCCTCCATCAACGAAGCCATTGACCGGATGCGGCACTCCGCCACCCGCTCTCTTCTCGACCGCCACGACGTGATCATCGTGGCCTCCGTGTCCTGCATTTACGGTTTGGGCTCCCCCGAGGCCTACTACGGCATGCTCCTCTGCCTGGAGGAGGGGGCGGTGATGGACCGCCGGGAGGTGTTGAGCAAGCTGGTGGAGATCTTGTATGAGAGAAATGATATTGATTTCCATCGAGGCACGTTTAGGGTGCGGGGCGATCGGGTGGAGATCTTCCCGGCCTACGAAGAGGACCTGGCCATCCGGGTGGAGTTTTGGGGCGACACGGTGGAGGCCATCCGGGAGATCGACCCCCTGCGGGGTCAGACGCGGCGGCAGCTCAAGCGGGTGACGATCTACCCCGCCTCCCATTACGTCACCTCTGACCTGGTGCGCCGCCAGGCCATGGCCGCCATCGAAGCGGAGCTGAACGAGCGGCTGGCCTGGTTCCGGGACCAGGGGAAGCTCCTGGAGACCCAGCGCCTGGAGGAGCGCACCCGCTTCGACCTGGAGATGATGAAGGAGCTGGGCTATTGCCACGGCATCGAGAACTATTCCCGGCACCTCACGGGCCGGGCCCCGGGGGAGCCCCCCCCTACCCTGCTGGATTACCTGCCCCGGGAGTCCCTGGTGGTCATCGACGAGTCTCACATCACCATCCCCCAACTCGGGGGGATGTTTCGAGGCGACCGGTCCCGCAAGCAGACCCTGGTGGACTATGGCTTCCGCCTGCCGTCGGCCCTGGACAACCGGCCCCTGTGCTTTGAGGAATTCGAGGCCCGGGTGCGGCAGCGCATCTATGTCTCCGCCACCCCCGGCCCCTACGAAGTGAAGCAGGCCGACGGCCGGATCGTGGAACAGATCGTGCGCCCCACCGGACTCATGGACCCCCGGATCGCGGTCAAACCCGCGGCCAACCAGGTGGACGATCTCCTGGGGGAGATCCGGGCCCGCCTGGCCAAAGGCGAGCGGGTGCTGGTCACCACCCTGACCAAGCGCATGGCCGAGGACCTCACCGAGTACTACCAGGACCTGGGCCTCAAGGTGCGGTACCTCCACTCCGACATCACCACCCTGGAGCGCATGGAGATCATCCGGGATTTGCGCCTGGGGGTCTTCGACGTGCTCATCGGCATCAACCTCCTGCGGGAGGGGCTGGATCTGCCGGAGGTCTCCCTGGTGGCCATCCTGGATGCGGACAAGGAGGGCTTTCTGCGCTCGGCGCGCTCCCTCATCCAGACCTGCGGCCGGGCCGCCCGGCACGTCAACGGCCAGGTCCTGTTTTACGCCGACCGCGTGACCCCGTCCATGGCTGCGGCGTTAGAAGAAACCAACCGGCGGCGGGGCGTCCAGGAGATTTATAACCAGGATCACGGCATCACCCCGGCAACCATCCGGAGCCGGATCAAAGACGTCCTGGCCTCGGTGTACGAGGCCGACTATGTCACTGTGCCCCTGGCCGCGGAGGAGCAGGCCCCTTACCTGGCCGAAAGGCCGGAGGCGGCGATTAAGCGCCTGAAGAAAGAAATGCAGGCCGCGGCGAAGAAACAGCAGTTCGAGCGGGCCGCCACCCTGAGGGACCGCATCCGGGCCCTGGAGGCCGAGATTCTGAAGTACGGGGGGTAAAACCTGTTCCGAAAAGTTCCTCAGCACAGGTTGAAAACCTGTGCCACCATATCTTTTCATGCTTTATGGGTGGGCCAAAGGCCCATGAGGAACTGCCTTGAAAAGTTGCCAGTGGTCAGTGGTCAGTGGTCAGGAAAAAATGTAGCGACTGCCCACCATCCTCATTATCCCTGTTAAAGGTTCCTCAAGCACAGGTTAAAAACCTGTGCCACCGGCCTTTTCATTATTATGTTTAGGCCTTATATGGTAACCGGTCAGGGTGATGTGAAGAACCGTCTAAGTATAGCGGATTATTAATAAACCTCCGGGGCCTGGTCCCTTTCCAGGTCATCGAAACGGGTGAACTTGGCCTCAAAGTGCATCTTCACCGTGCCAATCGGCCCGTTGCGCTGCTTGCCGACAATGACCTCGGCGATCCCCTGGTTGTCCGGCGAGTCTTTACGGTAAACCTCGTCCCGGTAGATGAACATGACGACATCGGCGTCCTGCTCGATGGCGCCTGATTCACGCAAGTCCGATAGTTGCGGGCGCTTCCGTTCCCGCTTCTCGGGCTCGCGGCTGAGCTGGGACAGGGCGATGACCGGCACGGCCAGTTCCTTGGCCAGGCCCTTCAGGGAGCGGGAGATCTCGGAGATCTGCTGCTCCCGGCTGGAGAGCTCCGGCCGCCCGTGCATGAGCTGGAGGTAGTCGATGATGACCAACCCCAGCTTGCCGTCGGCCTTGAGGCGGCGGGACTTGGCCCGGATGTCCAGGACGGTGGCGGCCGGGGTATCGTCGATATAAATGGGGCAATCCAGGAGAATCCCGGCGGCTTCCTGGAGCTTGGTCCACTCCTGGCCGGTGAGGAAGGCGGCCCGGCGAATCTGGGAGGCGTCGACCCGGCCCTCGCTGCTGAGCAGGCGGCGCACCAGCTGCTCCTTGGACATTTCCAGGGAGAAGAAGGCCACCGGCACCGGGGGGATCGACTGTCCCGCCCCGCGGCGCCGCCCGTAAGCGGCATTAAAGGCAATGTTCAGGGCCAGGGCGGTCTTGCCCATGCTGGGGCGAGCCGCCAGGATGATCAGGTCGCTGGCCTGGAACCCGGCGGTGTAATTATCCAGATCGGTGAAGCCGCTGGTCACCCCGGTGAGGGAGCCGTCTTTCCGGCCCCAGATGGCCTCCAGGGTGGCGATCTCGGTGTCCACCAGGGCGCTCAGGGGGGAAAAGCCCGGGCGCACCTTGGATTCGGCCACCTGGAAGATCTGGTGTTCGGCGCGGTCCAGAAAATCGGCGACGTTCTCCACCGGGGCCAGGCAGGCGGCGGCGATCTCCTGGGTGCAGTCCAGAAGGCGGCGCAACACCGACTTGTCGTGCACCAGGCTGGCATAATATTCGGCGTTGGTGGCAAACCCCACCTGTTCGCTGAGGCCGGCCAGAAACACCGGCCCCCCCACCCCCTCCAACTTCCCCCGCTCTTTCAAGAGGGCGGAGACGGTCACCAGATCCACCGGCTCGCCCCGGCCGTAGAGGTCCAGCATGGCCTGGTAGATGCGGCCGTGGGCCTCCCGGTAGAAGTCTTCGGGTCCAATCACGTCGGCGATGCGGTCCATGACCTCCGGCCGCACCAGGATGGCCCCCAGCACCGACTGCTCGGCCTCGGGGTTGGCCGGCGGGGTGTAGCCCACGGGGGCGGCAGCCTCCGCCGGGGCAAAACGCCTGCTAGTTTTGGGCATAGGGTGCTTCCCTCGATGCTGAAGCATTGGTGTTCAGGGGAAAATGTGAACCTATTGAACTATGAAGCGATGAAAAATCATAATGGATTTCTTTGGAGGAATGCAAAGGAGCCATGAACCCATTGTAGGCGATAGGAGGAAATCGGCAACCATCGACTGGCACAAGTTTCACTTTTAATAAAGGGGGTTAGCGTATTAAGACTGATAGTGGCAGTCTCCCAATTCCCTTTCCCAATGAGGAAAAAAGGGGTAAGGGATATTCCTCAATAAAATTGCGACCATAGGATCGGCGGAATACTGATGCTAGCCAATTTTATTTCTTAATGGGGCGGGGGTTGGGGGGAGAGGCAGGGGCCGTGGGCCCCTGGCCTCCTCCCCCAAAAGGCTTTTTAAGCGGCCTCGG
>PEWM01000109.1:2275-5948 GCA_002779455.1 Deltaproteobacteria bacterium CG07_land_8_20_14_0_80_60_11 | reverse complement strand
GGGGTGCACCCGGCAGGCGTGCAGCATCCGGGACGCCCGGGAGGAGTTCGTGGACCTGGGCCTGGCGGTGGTGGGCATCAGCCCGGATCAGCCGGCCAGGCAGCAGAAGTTCGACGACAGGTACAATCTGTCCTTCCCCCTCCTGGCGGACCCGGACCACCGGGTGGCGGCGGCCTTCGGCGCCTGGGGCGAGAAGACCTCATACGGGAAAAAATCTATGGGGATCATCCGCTCGTCGTTTTTGATCGATGCGGCGGGGAAGATCGTGGCGGCCTGGTACGGGGTCAAACCGGAAGACACGGTCCCCAAGGCGGAAAAGGTTTTGCGCGGCGGCTGAGTAGAAACGGTGCGCAGTGCGCACCCTACGCTTTTTTATCCCAGATCCCCGGGATGGCGCCGCCGCAGTAGGCGCAGTTGCCGCCCTGGAGGTGGATTTCGCCGATCTTGTAGCCCTGGCGGGCGATGATCAGCTTATGGCAGTGGTGGCAGTAGGTATTTTCGGCCTCATGCCCGGGCAGGTTGCCGATGTAGACATACTGCAAGCCCGCCTTGAGGGCCAGGTCCCGGGCCCGCTCCAGGGTGCCCACCGGGGTGGGATAATGATTCAGCATCTTGTACAGGGGGTAAAACCGGGAGAAGTGGAGCGGCGTCAGGGGGCCCAGCTCATCTCTGATCCAGGCGCACATGCGGGTGAGTTTATCCGGGGCATCGTTCAACTGGGGGATGACCAGGTTAACGATTTCCACATGGACCTGGTGGCGGCGGAGGGTTTTCAGGGTGTTGAGCACCGGTTCCAGCTCGGCGTCCACTAATTCCCGGTAAAACTTGCCGTCAAAGGCCTTGAGGTCGATGCAGGCGGCGTCCAGGAGCCCGGCCAGTTCTTCCAGGGGTTGGGCATTGATATAGCCCGCCGAATGGCAGACGTTGAGAATCCCCGCGGGTTTGGCCAGGCGGCCCACATCCCGCAGATATTCAAAAAAGATGATGGGCTCCACGTAGGTGTAGGCAATGGAGCGGCAGCGGTTATCCCGGGCCGCGGCCACCACTTTTGTAGGCGGCAGGTCGAAGTTGTAGGTCTTTTCCGGCCGGGTCTGGGAGATTTCCCAATTCTGGCAGAACTTGCAGTGCAGGTTGCAGCCGGCGGTGGCGATGGAAAAAGAGAGGCTCCCGGGCAGGATATGGAAGAAGGGTTTTTTCTCAATGGGGTCCAGGTGGACGGCGCAGGGGTTGCCGTACACCAGGCTGTAATATTTGCCCTCCCGGTTCTCCCGGACGCCGCATTCCCCCCGGTCTCCGGGCAAAACCTCGCAGTTTCGGGGGCAAAGCTGGCACTGCACCAGGCCCTGGTCCATCTGGCGGGAGAAGGCGGCCGGATGGGGCACGATGAAGCCGTACTGCATCGCCTGGGCGCGGGCCGGCCGGGCGGGGAGGGACAGCAGCGCCAGGGCCCCGGCGCCGGCCTGGACAAAGGCCCGGCGGTTGCACCGCCAGGAGCATAAACCTTGCCACCCGGACATCATCAAAGGATGCCTTCCTTGACCCGGGATCCCGGGAGGCCATGAGCCGCGGCCGCACCTGAAGACGGCATTAGGCCTGAGACGGGGGCTAGCCACATCAGCGGACCACTGCGGACGGGCGCGGGCGGAAGCGATGGGCTCGATCAGGAACCGTTGATGAGGTTGCGCAGCACGCCGGAGGTCTTAAAGACCACCACCTTGCGGGCCCGGAGGATGAGATTTTCCTTAGTTTGGGGGTTGCGTCCCCGGCGGGCATTCTTTTGCCTCACCGAGAATTTTCCAAAGCCGCTGATGAGCAGGTCTTCTCCCTGGGCCAGGGATTCCTTCATAATATCCAGGACCCGTTCCACCGTTGAACGTGATTCTTGCTTGCTTAAACCTACCTGCGTCTGTAAGCGGCTGATCAATTTTTCCTTGGTGAGGGCCATAACCTGATCTCCTCCGGCTATCCCGGTGAAATTACTTAATTTATTATGAAGGAAATCCGGGAGGTGTCAAGCATTTTTTCTCAGGGCTTATAAAGGGGAGGTGGTGCGCTTGATTTTGGCCGGTTTGCCCGGCAGGTGGCGCATGCTAAAATCCAGCGCCCGGAAGTGACAGACGTCCACGCACTTAAGGCACATGATGCACTCCCGGCTGTCGAACTCCTGGTTGGGCACGACCCCGGTGGGACACGCGTGGAGGCAGGCCCCGCACTCCACGCAGTTGCCCTCGATGAACTCCAACTGCACCAGGGAAATCCGGCTGAACAGGCTGTAGAAGGCGCCCAGGGGGCAGAGCACCCGGCAGAAAAACCGGCTGATGAGAATGGCGGCGGCGAGGATCAGGATGAGGACGGCAAGCTTGTTCCAGAAGAAAAAGCCCACGGTGTCCCACAAGCCGGGTTTCAGCAAGAGCAGGGGGACGGCGCCCTCCAGGGTGCCGGCGGGACAGAGGAGCTTGCAGAACCAGGGGTGGCCCAACCCGGAGGCATCCAAGATAAAGATGGGCATTACTATTACCATCACCAGCAGCACGGCGTACTTCACCCAGCGCAGGGGTTTCCACAAGGAAAACTTGCGGGTAGGGATCTTGTGGATCAGGTCCTGGATGAACCCGAAGGGGCACACCCAGCCGCAGGTCAGGCGGCCTACCGCGGTGCCGATGAAGCCCAGATAACCCACCACGATGGCGCCCGTGAGGGGAAAACCGCCCGTGCTGAACCGCAGGCTGGCCATGAAATTCTGAAAGGCGCCCACCGGACAGGACAGCAGCGCTCCGGGACAGGAGTAGCAATTGAGCCCCGGATTGCACACCGCTTTTAAGGGACCCTGATAAATTACCGAGCCCCCGAAGGGGAAGAGCAAGTAGGCGTTGGTACCCAACGCCATCAGGGTCTGGATCAGTGACCGGAGATTGGTCATTATCCTACCCCGATACAGGATAGGCAGATGGTGTTGCCCAGATTCATCAGGTATCCCAACTCACCCGCGTTGACCCCGATAATAAATAAGATGGTAAAAATAATGATGAGCCACAGGACTTTCTTGGGCATGCACCCACCTCCCCTCGATCCCGCTTACCTCGGCAAGACGGTTGATCGAACCCCAGACTTGATTCTCCTCAATATTATATCCAGGAGGGCGGTTCTGGGGAAAAAATTTTTTCAGATGGAGACAATTTCTTGACAATTTCATAATTATTATTATATATGAATATTATGAATGATGAATATTTACGGGAGCGGTTAGAACGGGCGGCCCGGTGCCTCAGGGTGCTGGCCCACCCGATCCGCCTGATGATTATTCATCTCCTGGGCGAAGGCGAACTGTCGGTGCAGGAGTTGGAAAAGGCCGTGGGTATCAGCCAATCCAGCGTGTCCCAGCACTTAGGCCTGCTCAAGGACAAGGAAATCCTGATATCCCGGCGGGTGGCCCAGCAGGTGTTTTACCGCCTGCGGGACGCGCGGCTCCTGCAACTCACGGCGATTACCCGGGAGTTGTTCTGCCGGATGGAGTGAGGGCAGGGCCGCAACCTTAGGCCGGCAGGTTCCTTCACCTGTTGGCGGAAACCGGTCTGCCGCCGACCTGGCCGGCCGCGCCGGCAACCCTTTACCTGGGAATCTGATCAACAAATTTTGTTACGACCTCAAGGAGAACATCATGACTGCCACCGAG
>PEWM01000109.1:0-2175 GCA_002779455.1 Deltaproteobacteria bacterium CG07_land_8_20_14_0_80_60_11 | reverse complement strand
CCAAGGTTTTTTTCACCTTTATGGGCATCAACCTGGCCTGCAAAGGCGGCCTTGAAAAGGCCAGGTTCATTCCGCCCGGAGTTATGGGCGCGGTGCCGGGGATGTCCGCCATTGCCACCGGCATGATGAAGAAGAAGATCGACAAGGCTCAGATCCCGACTCTGCCGGAACTGATGGAGATGGCCCAACTGGAGGGGGTGGAGTTGATCGTCTGTAAGATGACCTTCGATATGATGGAAATAAATGAAGACGACCTGGTGGAAGGTTCCGTCGTGTGGACGGCCGAAGACTTCATCAGATACGCCAAAGAATGCAAGATCTGCCTGTTTATTTAACAGAGCGCCGGATGGTGAGGCGCGACTTATAAAAACCCCTGGCCCCCTCTCGCCAAGATCCACCAGACGGGGAGAACTCAGGAGGCGCACATGGGCAAGACGGCGTTGATCGTGGCGGACATGCTCAACGATTTCCTGGACCCCGGGGGCTCCCTGTATGTCGGGGCCCAGGCCCGGGAGATCATCCCCTTTGTGGCGCAGAAGATCGCCGAGTTCCGGGCGCAGGAAGGAGTGGTGATCTTTGTCTGCGACGCCCACGCCCCCGATGACCGGGAATTCCGCTACTTCCCGGCTCACGCGATCCAGGGGAGCTGGGGGGCCCGGATCATCCCCGAGCTGCCCCCGGCGCCCGGCGACTACCGGGTGGAAAAGACCCGGTACAGCGCCTTCGCCCACACCAACCTGGACGACATTCTCCAGCAGGAGCAGATAGAGGAAGTGCACGTGGTGGGAGTGATGACCTCCATCTGCGTCATGGAGACCGTCAAGGAACTCTTTGAGCGGGATATTCCCGCCGTTGTGTACCAGCAAGGGGTGGCCGACGCCGACCCCGAGGCCCACGCCTTCGCCCTGAAACAGATGCCGCGGGTCCTGGGCGCCAGGGTGGTTTAAGGCCGGGCCGCAAAATATTCAATTAATCTCAACTTTATCAGGCCATTGACCATTTTGTTTTTCCCAGAACCCAGAACCCAGAACCCAGAACCTACTGAATCTCCGGGGTGGCGAAGGGGTCGAAGGGGTTGGTGCGCCGGGCCAGGGAGAAGAGATAGGGGTAGCGGGTCTTAAGATGGGCCATGTAAGCCAGCCACTCTTTGATGAGCAGGACATAGCCCCGCTGCACGTCGCCCGCCAGGTGCCCCTTATCCGAGACGGTCAGGCGGTTAAGGTCGGTGCGCTGGGCCAGTTCCTCGGTCAGGTGGAAGACCGCCAGCAGCAGGCTGGAGAAGGAGTCGTGTTCCAGCAGGTTGGGGTTTTCCAGGAGGCGCAGGAGGAAGTCCCGTTTTTTCAGCAGGAAATCCCGCAAATTTTCCAGGTCGCCCGCTTTGATCTCAATACGGAAATCGTTCTCCGACAGGCCCTGGCTGAAAGCGGCAAAATCCGGCGCGGTCCAGTGGCTGATATGGGCCACCCGCGGCTGGAAGTCGGGAAGGCGCTGGTCGTAAGCTGACAGGGTTTTTAAGAGCGCCCCCCCCACCTCGCTGAAAAAGGCGCCGATGACCATGTTGAGCTTGGCCAGCTTGGCGGCCTTGGCCCGCTGGCCGAGGAGCTGGTTGAGGATGATGGTGACCAGGAGCACCGAGATGGGCAGGAACCCCAACTGGGCCAGAAACAGCCGCAGCATGTAGTTGGTATCCCGGAAGATCAGGTAGTTGAGGGCATAGAGCCCCGCCGAGGCGCCGACGAGGGCCAGGCCCAGCTGGATTTTCCAGTTCAGGAGTTTCATGGAAACCTCAAAGGATGTGCTGTCGCCATGATTGTATCACCCCGTCCAGGATGGTAAAGACCAGGCAGATACCCCCCCTTTTTGACAAAGGGGGCAGGGGGGGGTTCATCCCCTGCGGGTGACCGATATCGGTCATGAACCTTTAGCCTGCGTCTGCACAGGCGAGACGCCGGTGCCACCCGTTTGATGGCGATTTGGCAAAAGCGCCGCCAGGGCGAACCACCCCGCCACCTTCGAGGGCGGCGATGGCAGGTCCGGGCGCGATGGTGGGGGATTATTCTTCTTCGGGTTCCGGCAGGGCTTTCAAGGGGGTGGTGGGCACAATTTTAGCCGCGGCGATTTCCCGCAGGGCCATGACGATTTCTTTGTTGTCCCCTTTAACCAGAACCGGCGCCC
>PEWM01000175.1:611-5997 GCA_002779455.1 Deltaproteobacteria bacterium CG07_land_8_20_14_0_80_60_11 | reverse complement strand
CAGGGCGGGTGGCGTCCTCGCTGGCGGCATTGGTGGGGGAAAATAAGAGAGGACTAGGACCTTGTGGGGGTTGGGCCCAAACTGGAAAACTGGTGGGTGCGGACAGAAAAGTGATTTTCCAGGCAATGAAAAAACTTCTACAAAACCCGGCCAGCTACCAAACCATGGCCCAGGAGCTCAACCCCTATAATGGCGGCCGGGCGGCCCGGCGGCTGGTGGAGATAATCGAGGCAGGTCTCAACTAACCGGTATTAAGCCGCGGTTAGCCTTTAGGCTTGATCCGGGTGCCAGTAGTCGTCCTCCAGGCGCTGGATATCGTCTTCTTCCAGGTAGGCCCCGGTCTGGACCTCGATGAGCTGGATGGGTTCCACCGTGGGGTTTTCCAGGCGGTGCGGGGTCTTTGGGGGGATATAGACGCTCTGGTTGCTCCCCACCAGCTTGATCTCCTGGCCGATGGTGACCCGGGCAGTGCCCGAGACCACCACCCAGTGTTCGGCCCGGTGCTGGTGCACCTGGAGACTGAGCTTTTGGCCCGGGTCCACCACGATCCGTTTGACCTTAAAACCCGGCCCCTCGTCCATGACCGTATACCGGCCCCAGGGACGCTCCACGGTGGTGTGCTGCACCGACTCCACCAGATGTTGCCGGTGCAACTCCGTCACCAGGTCTTTGACCTCCTGGGCCCGGTCCCGGTGGCAGACCAGGGTGGCATCCGGCGTATCCACCACGATGATCCGCTCTAAGCCGATGGTGGCCACCAGACGGTTTTGGGCAAACAAGATGCAACCCTGGCTGCCCTGGTCTTGCACCCGGCCCAGCACCACGTTTCCCTGTTCATCCCGGGGGAAGAGCTCGTGCAGGGCTTCCCAGGTCCCCACGTCGTTCCAGCCCATCGAAACCGGCGCCACCGCCACGTTCTCGGCCTTCTCCAGGATGCCGTGATCCAACGAGATGCTGGGGCAATGTTGATAGACTTCGACAAGGGGTGGCCGGTTCTCCTTGACCTGGAGCCGGGCCAGTTGCCGGTACAGGTCCGGCAGATAACGGGAAAAGGCGGTGAGCAAGACATCCCGGCGAAAGACAAAGATGCCGCTATTCCAGTAGTATCCCCCGGCGGCCATGAACTCCCGGGCCCGGTCCAGGGTGGGCTTCTCGATAAACCGGGCGGCCCGGTAAACCCTTCCCTGGTCATCCAGGGGAGCCCCCTGCTTGATGTAGCCATAGCCCGTCTCCGGTCGGGTGGGGGGAATGCCGAAGGTCACCAGATAGCCGGCCTGGGCCCAGACGGCGCCCAGGTCCAGGGCCTGGAGCAGGCTGGCCTGGTCCCGGATGAAATGATCGGCCGGGAACACCGCCATGATGCCCTCCTCGGCCTCCTCTCCCAGGTAAACCGCGGCCAGCCCCACCGCCGCGGCGGTATTCCGGCCCTCGGGTTCAATCCAGATGCGGACCTCATCCCAGCCCTGGCGGTGCAATTCCTGGTGAATAAGTTCGGCCTGGCCGGCGTTGGTCACCACCGCCAGGCGCTTGGCGGGAATCCGGGGGAGCAGGCGTTCGACCGTGGTTTGCAGCATGGATTCGGAGCCCAGCAGGCGCAGGACCTGCTTGGGGTACTGGGAGCGGCTCAGAGGCCAAAACCGGGTCCCCCATCCCCCGGCCAGAATTACGCCATAGAGAGGAATTTTTGCGGCATCAACCATGGTTGCTCGCTTCCCTGAAAAACGGATCTAGTTGTGATGACTCCTAAGTTGGCCTGGAGGAGTCTTGGGGTCCGGGGGGCTCACCGTGGAGGAAGATCGGCAAAAAATACCTCCATCCCCGGCCTCAGAGGCACTCGAATTCTCGCCGCGGTGGAACAGGTTTTCAACCTGTTTCGGTAGCTGACCGAGAGCTGACTATTTCCCTCCGGCGGGGAGACTGTCCAGCAGCTTTTGGGCCGCGTCCCGATCCGTAAACTTGGTCTTGCTGTCCAGAGCCTTTTGGAGAGTTGCCCGAGCCGCGGCCGTCTCTCCCAGTTTGGCTTCACACCACGCCAAATGGTACAGGATGGCCGGTTGATCGGGGGCGTGCTCCGACGCCTTTTCCAGGTAGGTCTTGGCCTGGGCGTATTTTTCCTGTTTGCCCAGGACCCATCCCATGGTGTCCAAAAAGCTGGCTTCTTCGGGGTTTTCCTCCAGGGTTTCAGCTGAGAGCTTCTGAGCCCGGGCGAGGTTTTCCGCCGTGGGCTGGTGTTCCGCCATCAGGTAGGCCAGATTGTTGCGAGCCAGGGAGGTAAAGAGATTTCGGGCCAGCAAGCTGTTATAGAGGTTGATCGCCTGGTCAAACTTTTGCTGCCGCTCATAGACCGTGGCCAGCACCAGGGAGATAATGGGGGAAGACTTGGGGTCGGCCACCTTCCCTTCCAACTGCTGCAGGGCTTGATCTGCATTGGGCATTTGCTGGTAGGCCAGGGCTAACAATTGCAGGGCGGACACCTGCCGGGGATTCAGGTTCAGGGCTTCTTCCAGCGGGGCGACGGCGGCCTGGGGCTGTTTCTGGATCAACAGCAGTTCGCCCAACATTTGGTGCAACTGCGGATTTTTAGGACTCCGAGCCAGATTCTGGCGCACTGCCGCCAAGGCCTTTTCAGGCTGCTTCTGCTCCTGGTAGATGCCCGCCACGAGTTGCAAAGCGGGCAGGAAATTGGGGTTTGCCTGCAAGGCCTTGTCCGCGTACCTGAGGGCTTCACCCGTCTTCTTGGTCTTTAATCCCAACCGCGCCATTTGAAAATAGCCTTGGGGGTTTTTGGGCTCCAGATCAATGATTTTCTGGAAGGTGGCCCTGGCCTGGGCATCATCACCTTTAAGGGCATAGACCTCCCCCAGGATGACCAGATTAGCAATATCTTTGCCGTTGAGCCGCAGATAACCCTGGATAGTAGCGATGGCGGTGTCATAATCCTTTTCCTGGAGAAACATGCCATACAGGAATTTCCTGGCATCCAGAAAGTCCGGTTTGAGCTCCAGCGCCTTCTTGGCCTTTTCCTTGGCCTGTCCCTCTTCCTTGTTAAGCAGGTGGGCCCTGGCCAGGAGCAGCCAGGCCTGAGGGTCTTGGGGCCGATCCTGGGTGAGGAGGCGGAAACTGTTCACCGCGGTCAAGCCGTCTTTTTTTTGCAGGGCGATGATCCCCCGGGTTTCGGTGGCCTGCATGTCCTTAGGGTAATCCTTCAGGATTTCGTTTGCCAGCTTCTCGGCCGCATCGATATGGTTTTGGGTCAAATTAAGACGAGCCAGTTCATTTTTGGCTTGGACCCCTTTAGGTCCGTCGGGGTCCAGTTTGATGATTTCCTCCAGCATTTGCGCGGCCTGCCCTTGCCGCCGCAGGGCCACGTAAAATTCTGCCAAACCGAAGCGGGCCGGATAATTGTCCGGGTGCCCCTGAATAAAATCCTTGAGGGTTTTCTCTGCGTCCTGGCGCCGCCCTTGACTGAGCAGGAAGCGAGCCAACATGATGACCGGTTTCTCGCTGTCCGGATCCAGGCTGACGCTCCGGCGGAGAGCCGCCTCGGCTTTATCCCCTTGCCCGGCCAGGGCGTAATGGCGGACTAATTGGTTATAGAGGCCGGCGTTCTTGGGTTCCTGTTCAATGGCTTTCAGCAGGAACGACTCCCCGGCCTCGAACCGCTTTTCGTTGTCAGCCAGGCCGGCTCTGGCGACATAGAGGTTCAGAGCTTTGGGATTGGCCTTAATGCCCTGCTCCAATACGGCCGCAGCTGCTTCCGGGGTCTTCTCTTTCGCCAGGATGGAAGCTTCCATGAGATAGGCGGAGATCTTGCCGGGGTCCAGCCGGCGCACTTCCGCCAGCACCTTCAGGGCTTTCTGGGGCTGTGACTGGGCCATGGCTAAGGCCGCGGACAACAGTAAGGCGTCGGTATTATTGGGTTCCTGCTTCAGGGCGAGCTCGGCCTTTTCCTTGGCCCTGTCCAGTTGCTTGGCCATCAGGAGGAGATTTCCCAGGAGTATGTGGGCCTCCGTGAGATTGGGGTTGAGTTCCACGGCTTGATTCAAAGCCCCATATGCCCCCCGGGGATTTTGCTTTTTGAGCTCCGTTTTGCCCATCCACAGGTAGGCTGGGGCAAATTTGGGGTCAATCTGCAGGGCGTTCTGGAATTGCAGGCGAGCCCGGACATAGTCTTCCTGCTGGTATAATGCTTGACCGGAGGCCAGGAATTTATCCCGTTTCTCCTCCATGTTGCTGCAGGCGCAGCAAGAGACGGCCACAAGCAGGGCCACTACCCAGACAGCTTTATTCCACCGGGAAAACTGTTTTTTCTGCATGATGTCATCGAACCTTTTGTAAGAAAAAGTTATACGCAATCTCGCGCCTTTACTGAAAAAATTATCGGCCCTTTGGGGGCCGCAGAAAGCTTGCCGACCGAGACGGGCAAGCTCCCAAGGCTCAGAAAGGGAGCACGGTCACTTTCCAGCGGGGAGAGCCCAGCTTGCATTGCGGGATCGCAATTCTCCATTGGGCCCGGGGGACCCTCCAGGCTAATCCCCTGGGGCTCACGGGGTCAAGCGCCTCTTCGTCCATGACCGTACTTAAGCCGATGAGTTTCAGGTCAGCGCGCATCGGCTCACCCCCATAGGCCTGAAGGACGCTGGCGACATAATGCCGCGTCTCGGGAAACGGCGGGCAACCCTGGTATTTCACCACATTATTAGGCCCGGCGTTATATGCGGCCAGGGCCAGGCAAACATCCTGGTTAAATTGGCTGAGGCACCGTTCCAGATATTTAATGCCGCCGGCAATGTTTTGCTCCACATCAAACGCGTCGGATACTCCCAGCATGGCCGCCGTCCCCGGCATCAACTGCATGAGTCCCATGGCGCCCTTGGGAGAGACGGCCTGGGGATTAAACCCCGACTCCTGGCGAATGACGGCCCACACCAGGTCTTGGTCCACGCCATACTGCTGGGCGTATTTCTCAATCACCATTTCCAGATTTTGGCGTTGGACCAGGTGCGCAATCTGGGCCGGCAACCGGGGCGACCGGCCGCCTCCCTCCCTGACCGTCACCGATAAAGTCTCGCCGGGGTTTTTCCGTTCGGCCTCTGGCTGGGACCGTATCGCCGGGGCCTCTGGCCCGCCAACCTCAGCCACCGCCACGGGGGTGGGGTTGGCCAACCGGGAGAAGGCCCGGTCTCCGACCACGCCCGGACGGGGTTCTCCGAGAGGACCCGCGCCCAGAAACAGCCATAACCCGATCAATCCGAGCCCCAAAAAGACCTGTATGCCACGCCCCATCGCCAAACCTAATCAAGGTTTTTTAAGAAGTTTATTATACTACAACTTTCACCATCCGTCTACTTTTTTAGCCCGAAGTTGCACCCCGTCATAGTAAAAC
>PEWM01000175.1:329-546 GCA_002779455.1 Deltaproteobacteria bacterium CG07_land_8_20_14_0_80_60_11 | reverse complement strand
TGGTGGGCGACTGGTTTAACTTCTTTATGCAACAGCCCGGCAATCCCCCGGGTATGAACCGAAAACCCTGATGGATAGGGGGCATTTTCCCGGATTAGATTTTTATGCCGCAACTATTTCGACAACATCGGGACCAGAACCTGGGGACAGTATCATTGTTTTAAGCGGCCGTGTCAGGGTGAATTTCTTGCTGACTTTCAAGCTATTATGACCTCCG
>PEWM01000175.1:0-222 GCA_002779455.1 Deltaproteobacteria bacterium CG07_land_8_20_14_0_80_60_11 | reverse complement strand
CGTGATATTGATTAAAAATTGAAATAATGTTGGGGTTTTTGTTAGTTTTGTCTGAGCCTTTATAAAAAAATAGTTGACAAATAGGATGCAACCTCTACAGTAAAAACAATACTATTGCTTTTGACTTTATGTGGCTTGAAAGAGGGGGAAAACTATCGAGCCGCGGGGGGGATGAAGTCGTGAAAAGGCCAGCCCGAAGGTGGATGTGGCTGTGGTGGGGGA
>PEWM01000100.1:2657-5886 GCA_002779455.1 Deltaproteobacteria bacterium CG07_land_8_20_14_0_80_60_11 | reverse complement strand
TTCCTAAGTTCAACTTAAGAACCGGATCAAGGGCGACCCAGCGGGTCGCTCCTACAGTGCAGGAGACGTTCTGAAAACCGAAAACCGAAAACCGAAAACCGAAAACCGTGTCTACGCCGTCTCCCTGGGCTGCCCCAAGAACCTGGTGGACACGGAGATCATGCTGGGGGGCCTCATCCGGGCGGGATGGGAGGTCACCGGGGCGCCGGCGGCCGCCGATCTCCTGCTGGTCAATACCTGCGCCTTCATTGAGCCGGCCTGTAAAGAGGCGGTGGACACCATCCTGGATTTGGCCCGCGTCAAAGAGGGCGATCCCGGCAAGCGCCTGGTGGTGGCCGGCTGCCTGGTGCAGCGCTATGGCCCGGAGTTAACGAAAGATCTCCCGGAAGTCGACCTGTTCATCGGGGTCCACGATTTCCCCGCCCTGCCCGGCCTCCTGGGCCGGCCCCCGGTCGCGGGCGCGGCCCGCCTTTTCCATCAGGCCCCGCCTTATACCTATGGCGGGGTGGAGGAGCGCTACCCCGCCACGCCGGCACATCTGGCCTACCTCAAGATCGCCGAAGGGTGCAGCCACGGCTGCACCTTTTGTCTCATCCCAAAGATCCGCGGCCCGATGCGCAGCCGCCCCCTCAACACCCTGGTGCAGGAGGCCGAAAATCTCGCCGCCGCCGGGGTCAAGGAACTCATCCTGGTGGCCCAGGACACCACCGCCTATGGCCGGGAGCAGGAGGGCCACCCGGGGCTCCCGGCGCTGCTCCGGGAGGTGGCCGCCATTGACGGGTTCCGGTGGATCCGCCTCCTTTACAGCCACCCGGCCCGCATCACCCCGGAGTTCCTGGCCACTATGGCGGCGCACCCCCGGATTCTCCCCTACCTGGATCTCCCCATCCAGCACGGCCATGACGAGGTTTTACGGCGCATGGGACGGGGCTATGGGCGACAGGATATTCTGGACACGGTCCGGCGCATCCGGGAAGCCCTCCCCGGGGCGACGCTCCGCACCACGGTCATGGCGGGTTTTCCCGGCGAGACCGAGGCGCACTTCCAGACGCTCTTTGATCTCATCAATGAGGTGGGCTTCGACCACCTGGGAGTCTTTCTCTACTCCCCGGAAGCCGGAACGAAGGCCGCGGCGTGGGACCCCATAGTGCCCCGGCGGGAGGCCCGCCGGCGGGCCCGCCTTATAAAAACCCTCCAGGCCAAAATCGTCAAGGCCCGGCTCAAGTCCCTGGTGGGCGCCGTGGCCGAGGTCCTGGTGGAAGGGGTGAGCCCGGAGAGCGACTTCCTCCTCACGGGGCGCCTGGCCAGCCAGGCCCCGGACATCGACGGCCAGGTCTATATCACCGCCGGGACCGGGCTGGTGGGGGAGATTCAACCCGTGCGCCTCACTCGGGCCCTGCCCTACGACCTGGTGGGGGAAATTGTCGAGGCGGGGTAAAAGGCGAAAGGGCGGAAAGGGTTAAAGGCAAGAGAGATTATGGCCACGGCGGGCACGGAGGCCCGCCCCACCGACTTTTCATAGTTTCGGGTGAACCAAGGGATCATGAGTTACTGCTCCCCGCTCCCTGCTCCCTGCTCCCTGCTCCCTGCTCCCTGCTCACTGCTCACTGCTCACGGCTTACTGCTCCCCCAAATCATTGACTTCCCGTGAGAAGTAAGTTAATTTATTCACAATGGTTACATCGGATAAAAGTATTCTGAAGAACCTGGCACCGGAGATGGCCGCCATCAATGCCGCGCTGACGGCCAATCTCCAGACCCACGTGCCGTTGATCGCCGAGGTGGGGCGCCATATCCTGCTCAGCGGCGGCAAGCGCATCCGGCCGCTGCTGTTCATCCTGAGCGCCCGGATGTGCGGCTGCCAGGGCAATCATTTGAGCGGTTTTTCCACCATCTTTGAATACCTGCACGCCGCCACTCTGCTGCACGACGATGTCATCGACGTGGCCAGCGTGCGCCGGGGGGCGTCCACCGCCAACACCATCTGGGGCAACCAGGCGGTGATCCTGGTGGGGGACTTTCTCCTGGCCAAGGCCCTGTCCCTGGCCGTGACCACCGATAAATTGAAGATCCTGCAGGTGCTGTCCCACGCCACCACCATGATGGCCGAAGGGGAGATCCTCCAGCTCCTGCACGCCGGCAACCTGAAAATAACCGAGGCCGAATACTTTGAGGTCATCACCCGCAAGACCGCCATCCTCATGTCCGCCGCCTGTCAGATCGGGGCCATCCTGGGCGGGGTCCCCCCCGGCCAGGAAGATGCCTTGAGCCAAATGGGGCTGAACCTGGGGATCACCTTCCAGGTGGTGGACGATATCCTGGATTACACCGGGGACGAAAGGGAGTTAGGCAAGGAGGTCTGCGCCGACCTGCGGGAAGGCCGGGTCACCCTGCCCCTGATCCGCGCCCTGGCTCAGGCCTCGCCCCCGGACCGGGAGCGCCTGGCAGCTATCGCCCAAGCTCTGACCCCGGAGTTGGCCCCGGAACTCCGGAGCCTCCTCGATAAGTACGGGTCCCTGGACTACGCCCGCACCGTGGCCCGGAGCTACACCCTGAAGGCTCAGGAAAACCTGGAGACCTTTTCCCCCTCCCTGGAAAAGACCTACTTTTCAGCCATTACCGAAGAACTGCTGGCCCGGACCCACTGACCCGGTGGGTGGGACGCACCCGCCCGGGTCTCCCCAAACGACGCATTTTCTCCAAGTATTTATTTAACATACGCCCGGTTGCACTGCCGGCCGGAGCCGCTTTGGCTGGGCGCCTGGCCGGGTGGGTGGCCGCCGGATTTCCCCCTTTATTTTACTTGACATTACCTGATGCTTGCGTTAAATTTTTTTTGTAGATAGCATGTCAGACTGAAGGCAGGGCGGCGAGCCCTGGCCATAGATCGGAAGGGTATGCTAATCACCTTCCTTTTTTTTTGCCTGGCTGCTCTCGTGGTCCTGCTCCTGGGGCGGGATAAGTGTCACAAAATTTAGGAGGTTCCTCATTCATGAAGGAAAGAGGAAAGGTTAAGTGGTTCAACGATTCCAAGGGATTCGGTTTTATTTCCCGAGAGAACGGCCCCGATGTCTTTGTGCATCACAGCGCTATCCAGAGCGATGGCTTCCGGACCCTGGCGGAAGACCAGGAGGTTGAGTTTGAGGTGGTTCAAGGTCAAAAAGGACCCCAGGCGCAAAACGTCACCAAGCTATAATTGCTAACCACTTGAGGCTGGGAACTCCGGCGG
>PEWM01000100.1:0-2622 GCA_002779455.1 Deltaproteobacteria bacterium CG07_land_8_20_14_0_80_60_11 | reverse complement strand
AGGAGGTGAGGCGTGGCCCGCAACCGATATGGCTGGGAAAAACGAGCCAAGGAAATCGCCCGGAAGCAGAAGAGCGATGAGAAGATAAAAAAGCGCCAGAATCGGGCCACCGCAGAAGAAATCCAAGAAGAACCCAAGGCGCAGGAAGAAGGAACTATTGAGGAATAACCGGAATCTCTTCCAGATCGGGTCGGGCGACACCGTCGGGACAGGGGAATTGTGTCGCCGCTTAAGGAGGAGATCGTGACGATTAAATTGTATGTGGGCAATCTGCCCATGGAAATGACCGAAACCGAATTAAAGGACCTCTTTACCGAGGCCGGCAACGTGGCCTCGGCCAAAATCATCACCGACCGGCAGACCGGCCAACCCCGGGGCTTCGGTTTTGTGGAAATGGAAACCAAATTGGAAGGGCAAAAGGCCATCTCCATGCTGAACGGCCGCCAGGTTGAGGGCCGGGTCCTGGCAGTCAATGAGGCCAGACCCCAGGCTCGCACCGGCGGTCGCGGCGGCGGCTACGGCGGTGGCGGCGGCGGACGCGGCGGCGGACGCGGCGGCTACCGGTAAGCCACCGGCGCCGATCAAGCAACCTTATGCCGGCAGGGTCCACGAGGTCTTGCCGGTTTTTCTATGGAGAGAGCTATCAGCTTTCGGCAAAGACCTAAGGATGTACATTCAGGGAAAAGAGGCGGCAATGCGCTTGGACGATCCGGGTGCGGGTGCGTGACCACCAGAGAGGTAAAGGTCAATGAAGATATGCTGCATTGGATTCGACCTGCCCGAGGGCAAAGTGAAGTATCAGGACGAGATCGTCATCACCCTGGACCAGAAATTATCCCCCAAGAAAATCTCTCCCTTCTACGTTGAGTTCACCCGAGACGACTTCAGCCATTGCGACGCCTTTCTCGTAGCCCGGGAGAAAATCTGGGATCTCCTGATCCTGGACCTGGAAAAACTGGAGGCCCGGCGGGACCGGACCGCTGATGCGGCGGAAAAAGAGCTCCTGGATAAGTGCCTAAGGTATCTGGAGCAGGAAGTGCCGCTGTGCGACGCGCCGTTCACCGAGGCGGAACTGACCCTCGTGAAGGTCCTGGCCCCCTTGAGTTTAAAGCCCACCCTCATCGCCGCCGAGGCGCCGGAGATCAACGACGCCATAACCCAGGTCCTGAAAAAATCCGGCCTCATTTTCTTCTACACCGCGGACAAAAAAGAGGTCCATGCCTGGCCGGTGCAGCGGGATTCGGACATCGTCACCTGCGCCGGCAAGATTCACTCCGATCTGGCCCGGGGTTTTATCAAGGCCGATATCATCAACTACCAGGATTTTATGCAGGTCTATAACATGCAAGAAGCCCGGGCCAAGGGCCTGGTGAAGCTGGTGGACCGGGATTACACCATCCACGAAGGCGACATCATCGAGATTCGGTTCAACGTTTAAACGGAAGTTCCAGCTAAGAAAGGATAAAAAAGTAGGGTATCATAAGGGGAGTTACGGTTGGGGACAATATCAATATACATGGGTTAATAATTATATTTAGAATCTCTGTTTGTCAAGCTTTTAATTGTATTTACATGGGTACAATATCAGGCCCTCAAAAACCCATTTATTCCCAAATTATCCATACGTTAACCAGCATGTTGGGCGGGAAAAGTGAGGGACTTCCGATCGAAGATCAGGTTTTTGGAGAGAATGGCAGCAAAATGGTAGCAAAAGAAGAAAGGGGTTACGGCCTCAACCGTAACCCCTGGAAATATCTGGTAGGCACGCGGGGATTTGAACCCCGGACCCCTACCGCGTCAAGGTAGTGCTCTCCCCCTGAGCTACGTGCCTGTAGGGTGGTAGTTTTCATATAACCCGCGGCGCGGCCGGCGTCAAGAGAGGAAAAAGCCCCCGGCAAGAAAAGCTCGAAATTGTCACCCGCGATTCTCACCACCGAGAGAGTGCTGTTCTCACCTTTCCCCACGCCGACCGCCGGGCGACAAGAACTGGAGCCCGCGAAGTGATACGTTCCCCAAGGCTTTACCGTGCCGGTTCACGTGCCGGGCGCGGCCGGCGAAAAACTTGACAACTAGGCCCCTAACCGGTTAAAATTATCAGATATTTTTTCTTTAAAGGAGAGGCGGGATGACTTTTCAGGAACTGTTGATGACCCTGGAGCGCTTCTGGGCGGAGCGGGGCTGTGTCATCCAACAACCTTACGATATCGAGGTGGGGGCCGGCACCTTCAACCCCGCCACCCTGCTGCGGGTCCTGGGGCCGGAGCCCTGGAACGTGGCTTACGTGGAGCCGAGCCGTCGGCCCACGGACGGGCGCTACGGCGAAAACCCCAACCGCCTGCAGCACTACTACCAATACCAGGTGATCCTCAAACCCTCTCCCAAGGATATTCAGGCACAGTATCTGGATAGTCTCAAGGCCCTGGGGCTCGACCCCCTGGACCATGATATCCGCTTCGTGGAAGACGACTGGGAGTCCCCCACCCTGGGGGCCTGGGGCCTGGGCTGGGAGGTCTGGCTGGACGGCATGGAAATCACCCAGTTTACCTACTTCCAGCAGGCCGGCTCCATTGATCTCTCCCCGGTGAGCGTGGAGTTGACCTACGGGCCGGAGCGCATCGCCAT
>PEWM01000248.1 GCA_002779455.1 Deltaproteobacteria bacterium CG07_land_8_20_14_0_80_60_11 | reverse complement strand
GGATGCTCGCCAGCAGCTCCCGTAAGGCCAGCGGCCGTTGAAAGTAATCCGTTACTCCGGCCCGGAGCGCCGCAATGGCCTTGGTCTCGGAGCTTTCCCGGACGATTAAGAACACCGGGGTACGGCGGTGTTGCCGGTGCAGTAATCTGGCCATTTCCAGGTCCTGGCCGGCATCTGTTTCCCGGGAATCGATGATGGCGAGATCGGGCTTGACCTCCTCAAAAAACCTGAGGGCCTCGGTCCGCCGAACGGACCGCACCCCTTGCAAGCCGTGCCGGGTAAGGCGCTGCCGCAAATCATCAGGGGAGCTGCTTTCCTCAGATACAATGCAGATCAGGGGGTTGAGCATTACCACATCCTTTGGGTTGCATAGGCCCGTTTCCTGGGAAACCCACGGATCTGGCTGTTTCTTGGACCGGCCGGTGATCGCGCCGTGATGCCCTTGAGGCTGCACGCGCCTGGCAAGAAAAAGGCCGGGGCGCCTTTTCCCAGGCAACCCGGCCATCTCGTTGATGATTATTGAGACCCGTGGCTTTCCGTCCCCGCCTTGCGGCGAGTTTAGCTTATAGCTGGATACCTCAACCTTATGGAAAAAAATCACAATAGTCAAGAAATATTTAAAATAAATATACTTTAATGAAAATTTAAATTGATAGACTTGAACATAATTCCATCTAGCTACGAATTTGTTAACGAGGAAACCACGGTAGGGGCGCGGCTTTTTGTGGGGGGGAAAAGGCGTTGGCTTATCCGGGCGGATAGGATAAACTGATAGCATAATTACCCAGTTAAGGATAAGATCGTTCATGTTCACCGGGCTGGTGGAAGGTATCGGGGAAATCGTCGGCTTAACTCCCATGGCCGAGGGCCTCAGGCTCGTGGTCAAGACCTCGTTTCCCGCCGCGGAGCTCACCCTGGGTGAGTCGGTGGCCATCGCCGGGGCTTGCCTGACGGTGGTGGCCCTGGCGCCGCCCCGGGCCAGCTTCGAGGTGTCCCCCGAGACCCTGGCCGGCACGACTTTCCCCTTGAAAAAGGTAGGGGATCGGGTAAACTTAGAAAGGGCCGTCAGACTGGGAGACCGCCTGGGCGGCCACCTGGTCACCGGCCACGTGGACGGGGTCGGGGTGGTGCGGGAACTCCGGCCCGGCCCGGCCCATATCCAGATGAAATTCGAGCTGCCGGCCGCCCTGAGCCGCTTCGTCATCGAGAAGGGCTCCATCGCGGTGGACGGGGTTTCCCTGACCGTGAATATTTGTCAGGGCCACACCTTCACGGTGAACGTCATCCCGCACACCGCCCGGGAGACCACCCTGGCCGCCTTGAAAGTGGGCGGCCGGGTCAACCTGGAAACGGATATCATCGGCAAGTACGTGGCCCGGCTGTTGGGCCGGGAGGCGCCGGCAGGGGAGGGGGTCACCCCGGAACTGCTGGCCCGGCACGGATTTTTATGAGTTTTTAGTTTTTGGTTTTTAGTTTTTGGTGTTCGTCATCAGGTTTTTTAATCAAATTGCCGGATTGGCCCTTTTGCTCCGGGTGATAATCAGTGAACGAACGACCAAGCACCCGGAAAAGATTTATAAGACCAAAGACCAAAAACTAAAAACTAAAAACCAAAAACCAGGATTTTAACCATGTCGGTTTCACCCATTGAAGAAGCCATACAAGACATGCGCCAGGGTAAGATGATCATCCTGGTGGACGACGAAGACCGGGAAAACGAAGGCGACCTCACCATGGCGGCGGAGAAGGTTACGCCCGAGCTCGTCAATTTCATGGCCCGCTTCGGGCGGGGCCTCATCTGCCTGGCCCTGTCGCCGGAGATGGTGGAGCGCCTGCAATTGCCCCAGATGGTCAGGGACAACCAATCGGGCTTCAAGACCGCGTTCACGGTCTCCGTCGAGGCCCGGCGGGGGGTCACCACCGGGATTTCCGCCGCGGACCGGGCCACCACCATCCTCACCGCGGTGGCGGACCACGCCAAGCCCGAAGACCTGGTGAGCCCGGGGCACGTCTTTCCCCTCCGGGCCCGCAAAGGCGGGGTGCTGGTGCGCACCGGGCAGACCGAGGGCTCCACGGACCTGGCCCGCCTGGCCGGTCTGAAAGGCGCGGCGGTGATCTGCGAGGTCATGAAGGACGACGGCGCCATGGCCCGGATGCCGGACCTGGAGAAATTCGCCGCCGAGCATAATATCAAGATCGCCACCATCGCCGACCTGGTGGAATATCGGCTGCGGCACGAGTCCTTTGTCCACCGCCGGGCCACCGTCAAACTGCCCACCTATTTTGGGGAGTTCACCGCCATTGCCTATGACAACGATGTGGATGACAACCAGCACGTCGCCCTGATAAAGGGGGACATCAACCCCGAGGAACCCGTCCTGGTGCGGGTCCACTCCGAATGCGTCACCGGCGACGTGTTTCACTCCCTCAGGTGCGACTGCGGCGACCAGTTGGAGGCCGCCATGCAGATGGTGGAGTGCGAAGGCCGGGGCGTCATTCTCTACATGCACCAGGAGGGCCGGGGCATCGGCCTGGTCAACAAGCTCCGGGCCTACGAACTCCAGGACCGGGGCGCCGACACGGTGGAGGCCAATGAGGCCCTGGGTTTTAAGGCGGACCTGCGGGACTACGGCATCGGGGCCCAGATCCTCCGGGACCTGGGGGTCAGGAAGATGCGCCTCATGACCAACAACCCCAAGAAGATCATCGGCCTGGAAGGCTACGGCCTCAACATGGTAGAGCGGGTGGCCCTGGAGATTCCCCCCAACCGGGAGAATCGCAACTACCTCAAGACCAAGTGCCAGAAGATGGGGCACCTGTTAAAGATGGTATAAAAAAAAGGGCGAAAAGGGGAAAAGGGGAAAAGGCGAACAGGAAAAGCAAGATAGGGCTTGGTTCGCCGCAGAGTCTTGTTGAGATTCGCTTGTGCGGATTATGGTATTTGGGGAGAAAAGGATTGAGATTGAAGGTTTTTTATCCTTTTATCCTTTTCGCCTTTTCCCCTTTTCGCCCCAAATTTTTGCAGTAGGCCCCCACATGGCCGGATCACGTTCTTAGTTAGAAGGAGGGCAGATGCGTACCATAGAAGGCAAGCTCACCGCCGCCGGCTTGAAATTCTCCCTGGTGGTGAGCCGGTTCAATTCCTTTATCACCGAGCGCCTGTTAGAGGGCGCCCTGGACTGTCTGCGGCGCCAGGGCGTAGCTGAGGAGCACCTGGCGGTGGTGCGGGTGCCGGGGGCCTGGGAGATTCCCCTGGCGGCCAAGCGCCTGGCCCAGGCCGGGGCCTACGACGCCGTGATCTGCCTGGGCGCAGTGATCCGGGGTTCCACGCCCCACTTCGATTACGTGGCCGCGGAGGTGAGCAAGGGGATTGCGCAGGTGTCCCTGGACAGCGGGGTGCCCATCGCCTTCGGCATCCTCACCACCGACAGCCTGGAGCAGGCCATCGAACGGGCCGGCAGCAAGGCCGGCAACAAAGGCTTTGCCGCCGCCGAAGCCGCCATCGAGATGGTCAACCTCCTGAAAGAACTGGGAGCCTGACTGCTTGGGGGGGTATTCCCGCAGCCGCTGCCGGGAATGGGCCCTGCAATTTCTCTATCAGGCCGAGTTCGCCGGGGAGCGCCGGCCCGAGGCCGTGGAGCAGTTCTGGCATCATTTCCAGGCAGAAGGCGCACCTCCCGCTTATCTCCAGGCCCTGGTTTCGGGGGTGGCCGCCCATCGGGAGGAGTTGGATGCCTTCATTGTGCGCTACTCGGAGCATTGGCGCCTTTCGCGTATGACCATCGTGGATCGCAACCTTCTCCGGCTGGCCGTCTATGAACTGCTGTACCAGCCTCACATTCCGCCTAAGGTGGTGATCAACGAGGCGGTGGAGATGGCCAAGCGCTACGGCAGCGAGGCCTCCGGGGGGTTCGTCAACGGCATCCTGGACCAGGTGCGGCTGTCCGTAGGCCGGGAGGTCTGAGCCCACCGGCGTCGGCGGCAGAACCCGGCCCCGGGGGTTGCATCTTGGGGTATAAGTGATTAAAAATATAAGGTGGAAAATAGGCGATCCTGGTCGACATTCCTGGCAAAGGGCGTTGGCATTCTGGCTTGAACCGCACTGCGGGAGAGGGGGGACAAGATGACCCGAAAATGGTTGGCGATTGCAGGCGTAGTGTTCTTGGCCGTGTCTCTGGCAGGCTGTGTCACCGATAGCGGGTATTATGATCCCGCCCGGTCCGCCGGGGCCGGCGCCTTGGGCGGGGCGGCCACCGGCGCCGCCATCGGCTCCATCATCGGCGCGGCCACCGGCCACGCCGCCACCGGCGCCTGGGTCGGCGCGGCCGCGGGCGGCGTCCTGGGTGGCGTGGGCGGGGCGCTTTATGCCTCCCACCGCAACAGTGAGATCCGCTCGTCCCAGGCCGCGGCCCAGGCGCATAACTACCAGGGCCAGGGCAACGTGGTGAGCGTGGACCGCGCCACGGCCTCTCCTGGCATGGCCAGGCCAGGGCAGCAGATTATGCTGGGGGTTGATTACACCATCCTGACCCCGGAAAATGTGCCGGTATCCGCCACCCTGGTGCGGGAGATCCGGTATAACGGCAGCCTGGTGGGGTCGCCTTACGAGACCACGGTGACCAATGCCAACGGCAGCTACAATGACAACGTGACGTATTCCCTGCCCAACAACGCCACCCCCGGCGTCTACACCGTCATCACCCGGTTGATGAGCAACTACGGCGCCTCGCAGCGGGACGCGTCTTTTACCGTGCAGTAGCGCCTTGAACCCGGAGGAGCCTGGGAGATTTCGCCGGACGGCGGGGAATTCCCGGGCTTCTCTTGCCGGTAGTGTATTAGTTTGAAAAACCGCCGTCAAAATTTTGCCCTCAGATTCAAGTCGTTCAGAAATTATTCCGATGGAGGAGAAATCACTTTCAGAGAAAATTGCACTAAAGGTTCCCTTTGCTCTGGAATATTTCATCCACTAGTGTATATTGTTCCCGTACGGGGATTGACAAAAAGTATAGGGTGCCTAATTTTTAAATTAATATCAGGTGTCTACCCTGTATAAAAAAAGGCGAATTAATATGAGCTTATTTGCTGTCCTCTTGCCAGCAGAAAACCCGAAACTGATAGCTGCAATAAAAGAAAAATTCCCAGATCATTATGAAATTACTTCCACGCAATGGATGATCTCCGCCAAAGGTACAGTCAAGCAAATCTCTGATACACTTGGAGTTAGTGTTCAAGAAAATCCAATAGGTTCGGCTGTCCTCCTGTCGATTAGTGGCTATTGGGGGCGAGCTAGCACAGAGTTGTGGGATTGGATGAAGGTTAAGATGGAGGAAAGTGCTAATGTCTAATCCCGGACATGCACAAGGTTCAACAGGCTCGGTCCCCACTCAGTCTCCCCAAACGACTCCGCAAGATTATCTTCTGTCCGACCATAGCTTCACTTTGCAAGCAATGATGGAAATGCAAAAAGTTCTTGGACAACTAACCCAAGCTGTCATAACTCTTACAGAAGAATCCAAGAAAAATAGTACCAAGCTGGACGAGATCAGCCATAAAGTTTATGCAGCCCAAGTAACTATTAAGATTATTGGAGCCATATTAGGCGTTATCGGTAGCGCGGCAATAGTTTTGTTTTATAAAATTTGGGCTGATATTGCTCCTTTGATACAATTAAAACCTCATCCTTAATGAGATATAATTTAATCCAATAATCCCGCAATTTCCTCCAAACTCCAAACATGATCTGAAACCCCCGCTTCCATCGCCGGGGTCACTCTCAAGGTCTTATGGATTCTCCCGAAGTTGTAGAACACAAAATGCAAGGATACCGCGTGCGCCAGGTTCTCCACCTTTTTTGAAAAGGCATTGGTTAGCCTGGTGAACCGGCGCATGCTCATTCTCATGGTGAGGTTCTGGCGCTCAAAATTCAACCTGATACATTACTCTCTTGCGGCCCCATTGACAAGCCGATTCGCATCTGATAAATTATTATTTTTACCCTTCCTTGCCCTGGGCCTTAGAGCACCAGGGCCATTCGACCATAAGGAGGAAGAATGCGCCGCTATGAATCGGTCTGGGTGGTGAATGGCGACCTCCCCGATGAAGAAGTAAAATCCGCCATCGACAAGTTTTCCGGGATTATCTCCTCTCAAGGTGGAACCCTGGTGGGGCTGGATGAGTGGGGCCGCCGCAAGCTGGCCTACAAAATCCAGGGCACCATTCGGGGCTATTACGTGCTAGCCGATTTTGCCGGGTCGTCCGAGACGGTCAAGGAGTTGGAGCGCAACTACCGGATTGACGATCGCATCATCCGCTTCCTCACCACCAAGAAATCGGACAAGGTGAATCTGGAGGCCCTGCAGGCCGAGATCGCGGCCAAGGCCAAGGCGGCCGCGCCGGAAGCCGTGCCGGAAGTTGCGGCCCCGGTGGAAGCTGCCGCCCCGGTGGAAGTCTCGCCCCCCGCGGCCGCCGCCGCCCCAGAAGAACCCGCCGCCCCTGCCCAGGAGGAATAATCCGTGCCTGTAATGCCTCGCCGCAAACGGAAACAATTTTACGTCCGCCGCAAGGTCTGCCGTTTTTGCGTGGACGCCAAGCTGCCCATCGATTACAAAGATGTCAATACCCTGAGACAATTTGTCACGGAGCGGGGTAAGATCATTCCCCGCCGCATCTCGGGGAACTGCGCCCGCCATCAGCGGCGGGTCACCAGAGCCATCAAGCAGGCCCGGCTGCTGGCCTTGATTTCCTATACCCCGCAAGTGCCCATTACGTGAGGGCAGGGGTGAGGGGTAATCCGTGGGCCGGGGTCTCGTCATTTGGTTCCTCTGCCTGGGCGCCCTCCTTGTAGGGTTCCTGGGGGCCCAGGTTAATCCCCTGGCCTACCTGCTGGTCGGCGTTCTGGCGCCCTTGCCGGTGCTGGTAACCGGCTGGCGCCTTGGGGAGTTGGCGGCGGGGGCGTTGGCCCTGGCCGCTGCCGCCGCCATCTGCTGTCTGCACCCCGTTCTGGAAACCATCTGGCAAAACCTGGGTTTTCTCAACCTGCTGCTCATGGGAGTGATGTTGGCCGGTCTGCAGTGCCGGGGAGTAGCGGCGCCTCAGGCGATCATGGTGACGGTGGCGGCCTTGACCGCGGGCGCCTTGCTGGTCTTTCTCGGGCAGGCGGTTTTTATGGGGATTTCGCCCCAGGACCTGCTGGCTCAAAAGAGCGCCGAAGTCATGGACATCGTCCGCAAGGTCATGGGGGATGCCGCCGCCGGCGCCCCCGGCCCCCTGGTCCCCGGCGTGGCCCCGGCTCAGGTGGAGGCCCTGCTGCAGCGCCTCCTGCCGGGTTTGCTGGTCACCAACCTGGCACTGGTGGCCTGGCTGAACGTCGTCCTGTCCCGGCAGCTGATCGTGCTCCTAAGATGGGGCGCCGCCGATCCGCCGCTGTATCACTGGGCGGCCCCGGAGTGGCTGATCTTTGTGTTGCTGGGGGCCGGCTCTCTCCTGCTGGCGCCGGTGACCGGGGCCCGGTTCTTTGGCCTCAACCTGCTCATGGTGGCAGCGGTGATCTATTTTTGCCAGGGAGTGGCGGTGGTGGCCACCTGGTTTCACCGCCTGGGGCTGCCGCGCCTGCTGCGGATGATCGGCTACCCCTTGCTGTTTCTGAACCCGTTTTTTTTCTTGATTATCACCCTGGGGTTGATGGACCTGTGGCTGGATTTTCGCCGGTTGCATCGGCCCAAGGATGCCTGAGGAGGAGTTTGCGGTGAAAATCATCTTGACTGAGGAGATTACCCCTTTGGGCGCCATGGGCGCCGTAGTGGACGTGGCTCGGGGCTACGCCCGTAATTACCTGATCCCCCAGGGCAAGGCCATGGAAGCCACCCCGGGCAACCTGGCCAAGGTGGAACTGGCCAAGGGCAAGTACCTCCAGACGCAGGCCACTGAACGGGAAAAGGCCCAGGCCCAGGTGGCCCACCTGGAAGGCGCCAGCGTTACCATCGCCCAGCGGGTGGCGGAGGACGAGCGCCTCTACGGTTCCG
>PEWM01000076.1 GCA_002779455.1 Deltaproteobacteria bacterium CG07_land_8_20_14_0_80_60_11 | reverse complement strand
TTTGAGATTCTTCGGTCGCTCCGCTCCCTCAGAATGACATAAAATACAATTTTCGCAAGGCTATCGCGTTTAAGTGAACAGCATTGGATTTAGGGGGATTTGAAGTTTTTCACGGTAAAGCCGGGGCAGGACTGATTCTCGTCGCCGGCCGGGGCGGAGCTCCCCTTGACTGCAACTGGACTAATGTTTATATTTATAAAAAGAATTAAGGGAAAGGGGGTGAATTCCAGAATGTGTTGCCACAGCAAAGACAAGCATGAGCACGAGCATAGTCACGACGCATGTACCCACAGCCATGACGGGCATGAGCACACGCACGAGGCGGGGGCGCATAGCCACGAGCACACCCACGGAGACGGGCACCATCAGCACGAACACCAGTGCTGCCACTGACGGAAAGCCACGGGTCCGCTAACCATTAAGCCACGAAGGCCGTATCCGGTATGAACGCCGGAGAGAGCGTTCGTGGCTTTCCCTTTTTCCTTCCTGACCATATCTGTCCTGAAAAGTTCTTCCGGTGGCACAGGCTTTCCAGCCTGTGCGGACCGCCAGGCGGGCGCGGAGGCCCGCCCCACCAACATTTTCATGCTTTGTGGGTGGGCCGAAGGCCCATGAGGAACTGTTCCCAAAGGTTCATTGCCTGGTGCGTAAAACGTCGCTACAGATTTCTTAACCCCCGCTTCCCCCGATTTTTAAGGGAGAGCGACTGTCTATTTTGTCAAGCTGCAAGAGGCAGCTGTGGGTTCCAGTAGGTACGATTTTTGAGCATGGCATTAAGGATCACGAGGATTTTGCGCATACAGGCGGTGAGTGCCACCTTAGCCGGCTTGCCCGCCTGGCGGAGACGTTGGTAAAATTCCCGGATCACCGGGTTGTGGCGCGAAGCCACCAGAGCGGCCATGTATAGGGCCTGGCGCACCGCGGGGCGCCCCCCCTGGATAGTGCGTTTGCCCCGCCACTGGCCGCTATCACGGTTCATGGGCGCTAGACCTGCTAGGGCGCTTATCTGGGTGCGCGGCGCGGTGCCCAATTCCGCCAGGTCGGCTATCAAGGAGGCACTCACTTTGGGGCCGACGCCGTTGAAGCTCTGGAGGATTTCTGATTTTTCGTGCCACAGCGGTGTGCGCCGGATGGCGTCATGGATCTCCCGATCCAGGTCTTTCAGGAGTTGGCGCAAGTACGCCAGGTGTTGGTCGATGTTGCCTCGCACCTTAGGGGTGCTGGTGCGGCGGCGGTTCCCCTCCATGACGATCATGTCCCGGAGCTGGCGCCGACGGCTCATGAGGGTGGCCAGTTCTGCTTGTTCCGGGTCCTTCAGAGGGCGCACCGGCGGCTGGATGGCCTGGGCATAATGGGCCAGCACCCGGGCGTCCAGTTTATCGGTCTTGGCCAACTTGCCGGTGGACTTGGCAAAGTGGCGCAGGACCTTGGGGTTCATGATAACCACGGGCAAACTCGCCTCAGACATGGCGTAGGCCACCAAAATTTCATAGCCTCCGGTGGCTTCCAGGACCACGATGTGGGGGCGAAGCTCCAGGAGACGGCGCACCAGAGAAGCAATGCCCTCGTCCGTGTGTGCCACCGTGAAGTGGGTGCCGGCGGGCAGCACGGCAACGTCCAACCGCTTGGCAGAGACATCGATGCCGACAAAGGTTTGCGGAGATTCCATGTTCCTTGAACTCCCTTCCTTGCAAATTCGGGCTCAGGGGCCCATGCGACTGTTCGGGTTGAGGTCAAGAGGACGTGGCGGCCACGCTCTCAGCGGTCTTAAAAGACCAAGGGTCGGGACGGCCTGCCACGCCCGCCAGCCTGGGGCAGGCCCTCGGGCCTGCCCCAGGCTGGGCCCAGGGAAACTACCATGTCCTTCTGCCAACATTAACTTGGACCACCACTACCAATCAAGCGTATCTTTACCTAAGATACAAGGGTCGGGGTGAGGGGGGATAATTCCCATGTCAGGCTTTATGGATGGGCCGAAGTCCTGGGAAACGAGTAGGTTTATCAGGGTCAGAGCTGCGGGTCTGGGACTCCCCCCTGGAGCGCCCCGGCCCCCGGCCCGTTTCAGGGAAACCGCGCCTCCCACCATTAAGGTTCTTGTCATTATAGTCGAAAAATAGTATGTATGATTCGATTTCGCTGCTGTTCTCTTGCAACAAGGGGAGGTCGGGCTATGTGCATGAACCTGCGCCGCTTCTGCTCCTGTGGCCGCAACTCCGCCTATCTGAGCTGCCGGGACAACCTCTTGCCCGCCGAAATCCTGGTCAACCTTTTTTGCCCCGAATGCCGGCCCGGCAGCATCGGGGATGACGCCATGCTCCAGGACTGCGGCTGGGTCCTGGAATATGACGTGGACCGGGCCCAGGCTTATTTCACCGCCAGGGGTATCAGGGACCGGGCCACCCCGGCGTTTATCTTCGATGCCGGTTACCTGAGCTGGCAGGGGCTGGCCCCGGGGGACCAGGAGGTCAACACCCGGCTGCACCAGCGGCTGGCGCCCCTCATTGAGCAGGACCTGGCCCTTTATCTCCAATCGCTGCGCTCTGAGTGGGTCGCCCACGTGGCCCGGCTCAAGGCCGCCGGTTGGCGCAAAGCCCAGGCCACCTGAGGCTTTGCCTTAAATGAAAACCCGAATCCAAAGGAGACCCAACATGAGAAAAACTGTCTGGTTGTTGACGGTGGCGGCGTTGTGCGGACTTTCCTGCCTGACGTTGGCGCCGTCGGACCTCTTGGCCCAGTGGGGCGTCATTCAGCGGGGCGTTGAGGCGGCCCGGCCGGGGCAACCGGCAACCCAGCCGGCGCCGACCAAAGCCTACGAGGGGTCGGCATCCATGAGCGATACGAAAACCGGGGTGTCCACTGCGCCGGTGACCTATCAAAACAAAGTCCGGTCTTTCTCCTATACCATTCCGGCCGGGTGGCGTCTGGAGAGGGGCGACCCCGCCGGTAATGCCGAAAGAGAAAATATCATCTTCATGAAGCCCGGAACCACCTGCGGGTTTAATATCCACTGGACGCAAATGGTGCCCAGCTTCCCGCGCAAGGCGGCGGTGGACGCCTCCTATAAACAGGCCATGGAAGAAAAGGGCATCGGCAAATATATGGCCGTGAAGCGGCGTGACCAAGGCGGAAAAGACGGGGTCATGGGCTGGGAGACCATCGAAACCGCGGAGAAGGGTTCAGGAGGTTTTCAACGGATTCAGTGGCAATGCTATGATGGCCAGAATTATATGTATAGCTTCATGGCCCATAGCGAACCCAAAGACTTTAACGCCAACCGGGCCGAATTGCAGAGAATTATCGACTCCATCCGGTTCAGGCGCTAACGCGCCTCATAGGAAAACCGCGCGGCCTCCTCCGGCCGGAGGAGGCCGCCTGTATCCCTTCTATCCGGCTTCCGGCAAAGGGATAGATTCTACCGCCCATTTAGCAATTGATCACAGGGGTTAAAAAACAGGGGGAGAATTTTACAGAAGATCAGAAATTGTTCTCGTGTATCTTAAGATAACACTCTCTTATGAAAAAGGTGTTTAACTTTGAATAAATGTAGCGGCGGCGCAGTCACCGGACGCCGCCGCCAATCGTGGGAGCGGGGATGGCTGCCGGGTTGAAGGACCGGACCCGATCCCCGGCCCGTTAGGAAGCGAGGGCAGCTATCATGAAGGTGTTTATGACCGGCGGTACGGGCTTTGTGGGCGCCTATCTGTCCCGGGAACTGGCCCAGGCGGGCCACGCCATCACCATCCTCAGCCGCCGGGCCCAACCCGCTTCCCCGGCCCCAGCCGGCATCAGCTATCTCGCGGGCGACCCCACCCAGGAGGGGCCCTGGATGGCAGCGGTACCGGAGCATGACTGGATCATCAATCTGGCGGGGGCCTCGATTTTCAGCCGCTGGACCGAGGCCCGGAAAAAGGAAATCATGGAGAGCCGGGAGCGCACCACCCGCAATCTGGTGGCCGCCCTGGCCGCGGGGGACCGGCGGCAGCTCTTCTGCAGCACGTCGGCGGTGGGCTACTACGGGCCCCGGGGGGATGAGGAACTCACCGAAGACTCCCCGCCGGACACCGGCTTTCTGGGGGAACTGTCCCGGAACTGGGAGGCCGAAGCCCTGAAGGCTCAGGATCTGGGAGTCCGGGTGGTGGTCACCCGCTTCGGCATCGTCCTGGGCCGGGACGGCGGGGCCCTGTCTCAGATGGCGCCCCTGTTCAAGAAGTTTTTAGGTGGACCCATCGGCTCCGGGGCCCAGTGGTTTTCCTGGATCCACCAGGCCGACCACGCCCGAGCCTTCCAGTTTATCCAGGCGAACCCGGAAATTTCCGGCTCCGTGAATCTCACCGCGCCCAACCCGGTGCGCAACCGGGACCTGAGCCGCACCCTGGGCCGGGCCTTGCGCCGGCCCAGCTTCATACCGGCCCCGGAATTCATGCTGCGCCTAATTTTGGGGGAATTTGCCGACACCCTGCTCACGGGGCAGTTGGTCTTGCCCAAGCGGTTGCTGGACGCGGGCTTCACCTTCAGGTTCGCCACCATTGAGGCGGCGCTGGAAAACCTTTTGGGGTGAAAAGGGGAAAGGGCGAAAAACCTTGGGGGGAAAAGGGGAAAAGGCGAAGAGGCGAAAAGGGAAAGACCATCAACAGTTCCCTGGCTTTCACCCCCTTTTCCCCTTTTCCCCTTTTCCCCCTGTTTTAAAACCTACCGCTTTTTCGCCACCAGAATGCTGGCGTCCATGCCGCTCTGGATGAACTCCGGCGTCGCCAGCCCCGCCGCCTGCATCCAGGCCGCCACTTCATCATGCGTGTAGGCCCGGCCCCGGGGGGTAACGGCCAGCATGTGGACCCCGAACATGGCCGCGCCCGCGGGGCTGACGCCGTCGGCGTTGAGGTAGAAGTCTTGTATCGCCAGGGCGCCGCCGGGGGCCAGGGCCGCCACCGCCTTGGCAATGATGAACCGGCACTGCCCCTCGTCATGGCTGTGGAGGATCTGGGAGATCCAGATGAAATCGTAGCCCGTGCCGATGTCATCCTGGAGAAAATTCCCCGCCAGGGCGCCCACCCGGTCCGTCAGGCCGTTTTTCCCGATATTTTCTCGGGCGATCTCTAGGGGCATGGGCAGGTCGAAGACCGTGGCCTGAAGCCCCGGATTGGCCTGGGCAAAGTTAATGGCATAGGTGGCCGGGCCGCCCCCCAGGTCCAGGAGGCGGCGCACGCCGGAAAGGTCCAGCCTGGCCGCCACCTGGGGCGCCAGGTCCCGGGCGATGGCGTGCATGCCCCAGGTAAAGGCCCGGACCTCGGCTTCGTCCCGTTCGGGGCGGGCATCCAACCATTTTTCCGGGTCCGCCTGCGGGGGGTGGCCCAACAGGACCGTCTCCTTCAGGTCTTTCCAGCCCCGCTCCCAGGTGTGCTCAATGTGCTTGATGATGGCCCCCCGGTAGTTTTCCGAGCCCTGCACCAGGTAGCGGGAGGCCAGTTCACTATTCTTGAAATAATCCCCGCTCTTGTCCACGAGTCCCAATGCCGCCAGGCCATTCAAAAAAATGCCGGCGCCCCGGGCGTCGGCCTTGAGCCAGGCTGCGGTCTCCACCGCGCTCTTCGGTTCCGCCAGGAAATCGAACAGGCCCAGGTCCACGGCCACCATGAGCATCTTGGCGACCTGGAAACCCCGGGCCATGGACATGATTTGGCCGAAACCGCCTTCAGGGTCCATAGCCATGGTTTGCTCCCTTTACTCGGGGTTTATTACTGAGAGAAGGGTCGGGGGTAGCCGGCCCTTCCTTCCTAATTACTTGTTTCCTGAACCCAGCGCTTTCTCTTCCGGATGGTCAAAACGCCTGATCCAGCGGTACACCAGCTCCCGGTAGTACCCCAGAACCAGGACGAGCACCAGGCACAGTCCCAGGATGATCAGGGTGCTGTAATAGTCGCCCTGATAAACCTTGGCCCCCTGGAGGGTCAGGAGCAGGGTGCCGGGAAGCCGTCCCACCACGCAGATCAGCAGAAATAGTTTTAAGG
>PEWM01000274.1:5742-6102 GCA_002779455.1 Deltaproteobacteria bacterium CG07_land_8_20_14_0_80_60_11 | reverse complement strand
TGTGTTCGGATCGCTCGTCAACGGGGGGTACTACGGATACGCCGCCCTCGGCCTGCTGGGCGCCGTCATCGCCACCTACTACTACCTCAAGGTCGTGGTGACCCTCTACTTCCCCAGCCCGGGGGAAGACCCCGCCGAACCGCCCCAAGTGGGACCGGCCACGCTCGCCGTCCTCACACTCACGGGCATCGCCACCCTCTACCTGGGGATCTTTCCGTCCCTTCTCACCGACCTGGTGAAGGGCATCGGGATCGGGTAGAGCGCCGCTAGGTCTGCGTTGTCCCCGTAATCTCATCGAAGAGGCGGCCGGCCTCTTTGTGGTGGTCGAGAAAAGCGGCCAGGACCAGAGGATCAAGGTGG
>PEWM01000274.1:3641-5661 GCA_002779455.1 Deltaproteobacteria bacterium CG07_land_8_20_14_0_80_60_11 | reverse complement strand
CCCCGTCAATTGCCGATCAAGAGGCCGAGCACCTGCCCCTTCCCCATCCACCGGTATTTGTGATAAAAGAGCGGCAGGAGGAGATGGCGTGGATTTAAGGCAGTTTTTGGTTTTTAGTTTTTGGTTAATTATTTTTGAAATATTAATAAGTTAAGTCATTTAATTTTGATTGTGGCGTGTAAAAAGGGAGAGAGCATCAAACTTTTCATCCCCTGCTTCCTCGACCAGTGCGCCCCCCAGGTGGCCAATGCCGTGGCCGGGCTCCTGGATCGCCTTAACGTAGCCTGGAAATACCCCGAGGACCAGACCTGCTGCGGCCAGTTTGCCTGGACGGCAGGCGACCCGGCCACGGCCCGGCGTCTCATGCGCCACTTCCTCCGGGTCTTTGCCGGAGCCGAGACCATCCTCTGCCCCAGCGCCTCCTGCACTTACCTGGTGCGGCATTGCTACCCGCAACTGGCCGAAGGCCTTAAGGAGCAGCGCGCCGTCGCCGCCGTCGCCGCCCGGGTCATGGAGTTGGGCGAGTGGCTGGCCGGCTGGGGACCGCTCCCCTGGACCCCCCGCTTTGAGGGTTCTCTGATCCTCCACCGGTCGTGCAAGGCCCAACAACTGGGCGTCCTTGCCTGCGCCCGAGAGGTCTTGTCCCGGGTGCAAGGGCTTAAGTTGCTCACGATTTCACCCTATTATACCTGCTGCGGCTTTGGGGGGACCTTCAGCCTGCAGCACCCCGGGCTCTCCCGGGATATCGGCGAGGCCTACCTGGCCGCGGTAACCGCCACCGGCGCTGCGGGGCTGGTGTCCCTGGATTACAGCTGCCTCCTCCACCTGCAGGGCCTCGGCGTCGCGGAGGCCCGGAATTTGTTATTTTATCATTTGGCGGAGATCCTGACCATGAGCGGGTGATCGCCCCCAAGGGCTTGAGGCCGGATGGACGTCACTCTCCCATAGAAGAAGGCAACCGGAGGTTAACCTTGGCCATGGATAATCAGGCGGTGACTGACCGCCCCTCGTCCTGGGGGCAACTCCTCATGGTGGGGATTCCCGGCCCCCGGATGGAGGCGGTGGCCCGGGAGCTGGTGCGGGACCTGAGGGTGGGGGGAGTCATCCTCTTTGCCCGCAATATCGCGAGCCCGGAGCAAGTCTGGGAGTTGACCCGGGACCTGCAGCGGGAGGCCCTGGCGGCCACCGGGCGGCCCCTGCTCCTGGCGGTGGACCAGGAGGGGGGCCGGGTCCAGCGCTTGAAGGCGCCCTTCACCCTCATCCCGGCGGCCCGGGACCTGGGCGCCACCAGCACGCCGGCTGAGGTGGAACGTCTGGCCCGGCAGGTGGCCCGGGAACTGGCTTTGGTGGGGATCAACGTCAACCTGGCCCCGGTCCTGGATGTCCCCCGGTCGCCGGCCTGCCCCCAGTGGGACCGCGCTTACAGCTCGGACCCGGAGACCGCGGCTAGTTACGCCGTGGCCGCCATCAGGGGCTATCTGTCCGGCGGGATCATCCCGGTGGCCAAACATTTTCCGGGTCTGGGGGACACCCTGGTGGATTCCCACGAGGTCCTGCCCCTGGCCCAATCCGGGGATCCCCAGCGGGAGGTGGACCTGCTGCCCTTCCGGCAGGCGGTGGCCGCGGGGGCGCCCATGGTCATGACTGCCCACCTGGCGGTGCCGGAGTGGGAGGCGCGCCCGGCCACCCTGTCTCCGGTGGCCTTACAAGTTTGGCTGCGGCGGCGCCTTTCGTTTGACGGGGTGATCATCACCGATGACCTGGAGATGGGGGGCATCAGTACCAAGCTGCCGGCACCCCAGGGGGCCAAAGAGGCGCTGGCGGCCGGGGCCGATCTGCTGCTTATCTGCAATAACTGGCAGGCTGCCTGGGAAACCGCCCGCCTCCTGGCTGCGGACGCCTCCCTGGCCGAACGGGGCCGGGAGGCGGCGAGCCGCCTGAATGCGCTGCGGGAGTCCCTGCGGCCCCGGATGGCTCAGTTAAAGGCAGTGCAGGAATACTTCGCCCGGCCGGGCTGAAC
>PEWM01000274.1:0-3611 GCA_002779455.1 Deltaproteobacteria bacterium CG07_land_8_20_14_0_80_60_11 | reverse complement strand
TAATAGGTGCGAGACGGAGGCAGGAATGGGGTTGGCTCGTTGGGGTGAAGCCACAGATTCGGGCCGGTTATGCTATGACCAGCCGCCCAAAAATATAATGGCCGGGAGGGGGACCCGGCCATTTGGAGAAAGGAGAAATTGGTTTAGGGTATTTTCGGGGGTAACCTGCTTAATACCATTGCATTAATGATGCCAATTATTCTCAATGGCCCATGAGTCAAGCATAATCAGCCTTTGCGGAGATCGGGGAAAATGGCGTCAGCAATATCGGTTCAAATTATTGTACGAATCCGGTCGCCAAATCCCGGGAGACCTCCCGTTCTTCTATCGGCGCCTCAATGCTAGCCTGCAAAACCTCCCTGACCAAAAATTTTAACCGACCGGGCCCGAGATAACCAAAACGGCAGCCGGGGTCCAAATCCTCAACCCCTCATCTCCCATGTTTGTCTGGCGCCGGGAGCACCTGCGCCGCCGCCGCCAGGACCGTTTCCGGGGAAAGCGCGCTCAGACAGGCAGTCTCCGGACAGGTGATCGTGCGGCCCACCGCGCCCGGGGCCTGGGAACACGGCGCCCTCAGGGTTCGGACGCGTGGGCCCAGGGGCGCCCACACCCGGGGATCGGTGGGGCCGAACAGGGCCAGGACGTCAGGCTCCCCCACCGCCGCGGCCAGGTGCGTCAGGCCGCTGTCGTTCCCGATATACAACCGGCAGCGGGACAACACCCGGGCCAGCCGGTCCAGGGGGCGGTTCGCCAGGAGAACCTGGCCCTGGGCCTTAGCCAAAGCCCCCAGGTACGGCAACATATCCCCTTCGGCGGGGCCGGCCAGCCAGACCGTATGCAGGCCATACTCCCAGCCCAGGGCCCGGCTGACTTCGTAATAGTGGGCCAGAGGCCAGTTCTTGCGAAGATGGCCGCTTCCCGGGGCCACCGCCAGCCAGGGGCCGGGGCCGGGCAGTTCCGGCAGTTCCTCATCCTGATCCAGTCCCACCTCCAGTTTAAAGGGGCCGGGCACAGAATCAAGCCCCAGGGCGGCGAGATGACGGGCCTGGAGGGCCGCCACCGTCTCCACGCCCGTCTGCGGAAAAGAGGGGAGCCAGTGGACCGCCGGGATGCCCGCCTGGTGCAGGCGGGCCGGCAGGATGGTTTGGGGGTGAGGGCTGAAGACCAGGGCCAGTTGGAACCGGGCCAGGCGCTCCCGAATCGCCGGGGGCACGTCCCCCTCACTGAACAGGTGTACCCACCGGGCCTCGCCGCTGTCCCACCTGTCGTCCAGGGGCAGACTCCGGGAATACAGGCCCCAGCGCTCCGGGCGCCCCAGGGCGGTGATCCGGGCCCCGGCATAATGGCGGCTGAGGGCCGCCAGGGCCGGCCCCGCCAGGAGCAGGTCCCCCAACGCCCCCTGGTGCCAGATGAGCAGGCGCTCCACCGCGGCCGGGGGCGGCAAGATGGTTGCAGACATGGATGATATTATGAGGGGAGGGCCGGGGGAAGTCAATTCCCCTGCCATCCCCTCCCTGCCCCCGGTAAGGGATTGAGGTGGGGGCTCGTGGTTTTTTGTCAGGGGGGGCAGGGGCAACTTACCAAAAGCCCTGAGCCCCCATCCCCAAATAATTTATTTCTCGCTTCCGGCGGCCGCGGCCAGGCGCTGGGCCGTGCGAGTGGCGAACTGCGGGGGGGGCCCGCCTTTCTCCTCCAGCAGGGCCAGGACATCCTTATAGAGCTGTCGGTTCAGGTCCCGCTCGGCGCCCCGGCCAGCCAGCAACTCCAGCACGGCCTCGATGATCTCCGGCTCCGTTTCCAGTTCGGCCAGAAACTCCCGGGCCCGGTCCGGCGCAACCCGGTGGAGCAGCACCGTGGCCATGACCACCTTGGGGTCGCCCCCTTCGGCCTTGAGCAGGTCCTGGGCGTACTTAACGCCTCTGGCCGTCCGGTCCCAGGCTGCCGGGTCACCGGTTAGATGGGACTGGACCATCTCGGAGAGCAGCTCTTTAAAGTTCTGGGCCGCTTTTTTGGCCCGCACCAGGTCCGGCACGCATTTTTCGGCGTATTGGCACCATTCGGCGCAACCCAACTCGATCTTGGGGTTGTAGAACATATGCCCGCACCAGGCGCAGCGGCGCCGGGCGTCGTCTTTGAAGAACTCGATTTCCGCCCCGCATTTGGGACATTCCGCCATAAAGATATCATCGGGCTTCCAAAAGCGGGTATCCTGGCCGGGGCATTTCATCTGTTCCATAGCAACCTCATCTTCCCTTGATTTTCTGTTGTTGGAGGACCTGCCCGGCGGTCCCCAGGGTGCAGATGGTCACCGGCAGGCTCTTGCCCGAGGCCTCCATAGCCTGGCGGACGATCTGCACCAGCCCGAAACAGCACGGCACTTCCATATTGACAATGGAAATCTCCTGGATGTCGTTCTCCCGCAAGATGGCGGTGAGTTTGGCCACGTGCTCCGGGACATCGTCAAATTTGGGGCAGCCGCACAGCAGCGCCTTGCCTTCCAGAAAACGGGAGTGAAAATCCCCGGCGGCAAAGGGGGCGCAGTCGGCCGCCACCAACAGGCTGGCCCCTTTGAGAAAGGGGGCCTGGGGCGCCACCAGACGCAGCTTTATGGGCCAGTGGCTCAACGCCGAGGCTCCCATGCCGGGGGCTTTTTCATATTTTTCCTGAGTGTCCCGTTGAAATTGCTGCATGCGGCTTCCGGGGCACACGAACCCTTCTCCCGGCGGCGCCGGGGGCGGGGCCGGCGCTTCCGGATGCGGAGCCCCCGGGGCTGGACCCACAAACTCTTCCGCCTCCCGGTCGTCAATGGTCAGAGCTCCCTGAGGACACTCCCCCAGGCAGGCTCCCAGGCCGTCACAATAACGGTCTGCCAGCAGCTGCGCCTTGCCGTCAACGATCTGAATGGCCCCTTCGGCGCACGACGGCACGCACATCCCGCAACCGTCACACTTGTCCTGATCTATCCGAATGATTTGTCTTTTTCCCATGCCCCAGCTTCCTTGGTTGCCTTTGGTGCCGGTTGTCACCGGGATATTCCGGGTTAACCGGCTTTGCTTTATGCCGTTTATTATATTTTACTCATTAAGATTGTCAGCACTATGACCTAAGTCAATACGTGATAAAAATTCCAGATCAGCGGGAAGGTATTAAGGGACGGCACGGACGGGACCCCTGAGAAGCCCCCCAACGTGCCACAATCTTCAGGTGAGGTTTTTGCAAAACGGAGAAGGGCGGCGGGGAATAAGGTCCACGCCGGACCTTTCGGCGGTGGCAGACGGGATGAAAAATAATTTTTCCGGAGGGCGTTTGGGCGCCGGGACCGGATTCCCGGAACTCTAAGAAAGAGGGATTTGACCGCCGGCGAAGCAACCCGAAGCAGGTCTTCAGGGCTGGCGGCGGTTGGCCCAGCCCGGGAAATGGCCTGAATTATCTAAATCCAGAATTCGCTGCTCACTGCCTCGCTCTTGCCTGGATCCGACAGGGTGATCACCAGCAGAAACAACACGATGGCCACGGCAAAAATAAAAAACTGGTTCGTCATTAAGGTATGCAGGATTTCCAAGGGTTTCTTCGGCATAGGGCCTCCCGGTCCCGAAAGTATTCTTATAAAT
>PEWM01000241.1 GCA_002779455.1 Deltaproteobacteria bacterium CG07_land_8_20_14_0_80_60_11 | reverse complement strand
AGGAGTACCTGGACCAGCTCTCCGGCGGGGCGCTGGAAGGCATTATGGGGCCCAACCTGGCCCATGCCGTCGAACCCTTGATCATTAAGGATATCCGCGATGACCCGCGCCTGTTGTCTTCCACCTTTACCGATCTGATCCGGCAAGACCCGGCGTTCCGGGCGGTGGCCAGCATTCCCCTGAGATATCGGGACGATATTATCGGGTTCCTCAATCTGGCGGCGAAAAGTGCCCGACCCTTCCGGTCTTCCCGGCGCCAGAAGTATTTCCTCGGCATCCTGGGGAACCAGATCGGCCTGGCCATTGAAAACGCCCGCCTCTATCACCAGCTGCGGCGTTCGGAGAAGCGCTACCGCCGCATCTTTGAAGGTTCCAAGGACATGATTTTCGTCACCGACCTGAAGGGCCGCCTCCTGGACCTCAATCCGGCGGGGGTGGAACTCTTGAAGTTTTCCTCCAAGGCCGAGGCCCTCAGCCTGCCCCATCTGCGGGAAATCTTTCAAGAGCCGCGCGACTGGGAGCGGTTTCAGCTCAAGGTGGAAGTGGAGGACTACATCCGGGACCTGGAATTGACCCTGAAACCGCAGACTGGCGGCCAGGTCTACGCCCTGCTCACCGGCATCGTGCGCCGGAATAAGAAGGGCCGCATCACCGGTTACGAAGGCATCTTGAAGAATATCAACGAACGCAAGCTCAAGGAATGGGAGCTCCTGCGGGAGAAGAAGACCACCGAAGGCATTCTGGAAGGCCTGCCGGTACCCACCTTCGTCATTGACCGCACCCACCGCATCATCTACTGGAACCGGGCCTGCGAGGAATTGACCGGGGTTTCCCGGCATGAAATGGTGGGGACTTACCGTTACTGGCTGCCCTTCTACACCCATGAGCGGCCGTCCATGGCCTCCCTGGTGGTGGAGCAAAATATCAAGGCCCTGGAAAAGTTTTTCGGGGACAAGAATCTCAAACCCTCCCCCAACCTGCCGGGGGCCTATGAGGCCTACGAGTATTTCCCCAACTTCCGGGGCCGGGAACGCTATCTCTATCATACCGCCTCCCCCATCTATGATGATGAGGGCCGCATCCAGGGGGCGGTGCAGGTCATCCTGGACATGACCAAGCGGGAACAGCTGGCCCGGGAACTGACGGATTCCGAAGATAAGTTCCGCCGCCTGGTGGAAACCTCCCTGGATGGCATCGTCCTGCACCGCAACCTGAATCTCCTGTACGTGAATCGGGCCTGCCTGGAGATGTTCCATTACCAGGAACCCGAACAGATGCTGAACCGATCGCTGCTCCAGTTTGTGGATCCCCAGTACCGCCAGGTGGTGGAGCGGTGGCAGACGCAAGTGCAGCGCGGGGCTTCCACCCCCCGGATCTTTGAAATGAAGGGGGTCAAAAAGGACGGCAGCAAATTCGATCTGGAGGGCGTCTCGTTCCCTACCACCTACGAAGGCCAGCCCGCCATCCAGACCCATATCCGGGACATCACCCACAAAAAGCACCTGGAGGAGCACCTGAGCCGCACCGAAAAGCTGGCGGCCCTGGGACAACTGGCCGCGGGGGTGGCCCATGAAATCAACAATCCCCTGGGGGGCATTCTGGTGTACAGCTACCTGCTCCTGGAGGACCTGGACCCCGGCGCGGCGGAACGGACCCAGGTGGAGAAGATTGTCAGGGAGGCCACCCGCTGCAAGGAGATCGTCCAGGGACTGCTGGAGTTCTCCCGCCACATGCCCTCCAAGATGGTGCCCCTTTCTATCAACGCCGTCCTGGAAGAGGTGATCTCCCTGGTGGAGGATCATCTCATGTTCCAGAGCATCCGACTGGTTCAGGAACTCGATCCGCACCTGCCCACCGTCTTGGGCGACAAGAACAAACTGGAGCAGGTGTTCATCAATCTGTTGATGAACGGCGGGGAGTCCATCCAGGGGGAGGGCCGGCTCACCGTCAGCACCGAGGCGGCCAAAGGCGGCGACCAGGTGCTTATCCGTTTACAGGACACCGGCCCCGGCATCCCGGAACACTTGCTCAGCCGCCTCTTCGACCCGTTCTTTACCACCAAGGATGTGGGCAAGGGCGTGGGCCTGGGATTGTCCATCAGCTACGGCATCATTCAGAAACACATGGGGCGAATCTACGTGGAGCGGACCGGAGAAGAGGGGACGACCTTTGCCATCGAACTTCCGGTCCACCGGGAATCGCCGGACCCCGCCGAGGAAAATCAGACTTAGAGAAAAAAAGCACAAATTGTCAGGCCCGCCTCGGCGCCGGAGACCGCCAGCCGCCCGGGGCGCAGATATAACTGGCACATATCTATAGGCAATCCGGTTCAGGATTTTCTCCGCACCTTTTTACCAAAAATTATTGACTATGGGGCGGGGGTATGATAGGTAGGCACATGTGAAAAGAATCTTTTTCTCGGGGGGGCTTACCCTGGCGGACAGGCGTTGAAGGAAGACACCAAGAAATTTTTGCGAGAGCTGTTTTCCGGGGGCTATCAGGCCAGCGCCATCGGCATGTCCCTGGTGTTCGCCATCTTTCTCGGCGGCTTCATCGGCTATTTGCTCGACAACTACTTTGGCACCGGCTATCTGTTCAAGATCATCGGCCTGATTGCCGGAATTATTGCCGGGTTCCGCAACGTTTACATGACGGGCAAGAAGTTCCAGGATAAGCAGTGAGGGGCGCATGGATATTACGTCACCCCGCCATTTGAAAATTGCCAACTGGTCGGTCCTGGCGGTGCTGGTCCTGGCCGGATACCTCTGGCTCGGCCGGGAATTCGCCCTGGGAGTCCTGGTGGGAGGCCTGGTGGTGGTCACCAACTTCCACCTGCTTCATCAAGCCCTGCGAGGCACCCTGGGGCAGCTGGCGAATCACCCCCAGGAAGGCGCCAGCCGGGCCAAGGCCTGGTTCGCCGCCCGGCAAATGCTGCGCTTCTTTGCGCTGCTGTTAATTATTTTTCTGTTAGTCAGTTACGGTTGGGTCAACATCTTTGGATTGCTGGTGGGCCTGTCCACGGTAGTCCTGACCTTGATGCTGGCCGCGCTTCACGAAACGATCAAGTTCAAGAATAAGGAGGCCAACCCGTCCCATGGAACACCCCATTCTATTTCTTGACCTACTCCAGGGATTTTTTAAGACCCATATCCCGCCGCACGTCACCTACGCCTGGTTCACCATGCTCCTGTTGGTGGGTTTGGGGCTCCTGGCCAGCCGGCAGGTTACCCTGGTGCCTAAGGGCGCCCAGAACGTCTTTGAGCTGGTCATCGGCGGTCTGGAAGAGTTCATGGTGGAGGTCACCGGCGAAGAAGGCCGCGCCTTTTTCCCCTTCATCTGCACCTTATTCCTATACATCGCCTTATGTAACCTCATCGGCCTGCTGCCGGGGTTTTTCTCCCCCACGGCCAATATCAATACGACCCTGTCTTTAGCCCTGTGCACGTTCCTGTATACTCACTATCTGGGCGTTAAGTACCATGGGGCCAAATACATTAAGCACTTTTTAGGACCCATCCCGGCCCTGGCGCCGCTGTTCTTCCCCATCGAGATCATCGGGCACTTCGCCCGGGTGCTCTCCCTGACCTTGCGTCTTTTCGGCAATATCATGGGGGAAGATCTGGTCCTGGCCATTCTCTTATTCCTGGCCGGGCAGTTCCTGGCCCCCCTGCCCATGATGTTCCTGGCGATCTTCACCAGCGTCGTGCAAGCCTTTGTGTTCACGTTGCTGTCCATGATGTACTTTGCCGGGTCCATGGAGCACGCTCACTAGTAACAAGGTAGCCGCAGGCTTTAGCCTGCGCCTGCACAGGCTGGAAGCCTGTGCCACCAAAATCTTGGAAGAAGGCCTATTCACATATCTCAACATCACTTAAGGAGGTTTTAGAAAATGAGAAAATCCCTGGTTCTTGGACTGAGTATGCTGGTAACCCTGATTTGGGCTTCCCTGGCTCTGGCGGCTGAGCCCGCCGCGGCCGGCGGCGCTTCCGCCAGTTTGGGCGCCTTTTTCAGCTATTCGGTGATAGCCGCCGGCTTCGGTATCGGCATTGCCGCCTTCGGTACCGGCATCGCCCAGGGCCTGGCCGTGAAGAGCTCGGTGGAAGGCATCGCCCGTAACCCCGAGGCTTCCGGCAAAATCACCGTCACCATGCTGATCGGTCTGGCCATGATCGAGTCTCTGTGTATTTACGCTCTGGTCGTCGCCCTGATCATCCTATACGCTTATCCCATGGCCAAACCCATTGCCACGGCCCTGGGCTTCAAGATGTAAGTAACTGAAAGCCGGAAGGGGGGCTTGGCGCCCCCCTTTTTAGCCGAGTAACTTTGTGCAAAAATCCACAAAAACAGACGGACCCTCGTAGCAGCTAACCCATGCGCTCAGCAATGAAATTCTCCAAAATTCCCACGGCCACCATTACCCGTTTGTCCATATATTCCCGCTATCTCGAGGCCCTGGCCCAGGAAGGGGTCAAAATCATCGCCTCGGACAAGCTGGCCCAGAAGTGCGGCATCAATCCCGCCCAGATCCGCAAGGACCTGGCTTACTTCGGGGAATTCGGCATCCGGGGGGTGGGCTATTTCGTTAAGGAGCTGCTCTTCGAGATCAGGCGCATCCTGGGCCTCAACAAGATCTGGAAGATGGCTCTGGTGGGGATCGGGAACCTGGGGTCGGCGCTGATAGCCCATCAGAATTTTATCCGCCAGGGCTACGAGTTCGTGGCGGTCTTCGACATCGACCCGGCCAAGGTGGGCCGCCGGGTGCCCAGCGGCCAGGTCATCCACTCCGTGGAAGAGTTGGAGACGGTGGTCAGAGACAAGGGCGTGGAGATCGGGGTCATCGCCACCCCCGCCGCCAAGGCGCAAATGGCGGCCGGGCGGCTCATCGTGTCGGGCGTCAAAGCCATCCTCAATTTTGCCCCCATCCAACTCCAGGTCCCGGAAGGCATGGCGGTGGAAAACGTCGACTTCACCGTCAAACTGGACAATCTGGCCTACAAACTCACCATGGGGGAGGGGTGATCCCAAGTTGGTATCAACGCCCTCTGGCTGGGGCGCCCAGGGGATCACCTGGTCAGACAGCAACCGCTTGAGTTAATTGGGATTACCGGTAATCGCCCTCCCGGTTCCCATGGAAATATCATCTCTTGTAGAAATTACTGGACATTAAATTACAAAGTAGTATGCTTATTATGAAATCCTAACAAAGATGCTCAAGTCGCGCTTTAGCGGGGCAGAAGAGCCACGGAGTTTTCTTAAGGATAGAGATAGCCGCATTGCCTGGGAAGGCGGCCTGGTTTTTTCCTTCCCTCCTTTTTAGGGGGTGATGCCAACCCCGCAGTTTTCCGCCACAGTTAACGGTTTCACGCCGCCAACCGCGCCGCTCAAGGCCCGCAGGGCTAACCGGAGGCCCGGTTCGCAAGTTTCCCGGCTGCCGGTTGATACCAGGTTGCGCTCATAGAAGTAAGAAAAGCTCACGGTCTGTAGGGGCGCACCCGCGTGTGCGCCCAGCCTGAGGGCGGACACATGGGTCCGCCCCTACATAAAGATAAATTACCTATATGATCGCAGTTTGGTATGAGAGGTAACCTGGCGTTGTCGTCGGTCTCGCCCCGGCAAAGTAAGGGGGGGGAGAAACGGCTGCAACAAACAATCCAAACCACCGATGAAGGAGGGCGTCAAAGTGAAAATAACCGGAGGCAAGAGGCGATGGAGGACAAGGTTAATCTGGGTATTGACCGGTCTGCTGGTGGTGCTTTGCTGCAGCCCGGCGTTGGCTGTGACTAAAGACTGGATTGGCGGCGGTTGGTGGTGGGACAACCCCGCCTCTTGGAATCCTAGCGGTTTGCCCGCTGCCGGTGACGATGTTATTTTGAGCAATGCCGCCACTACTTATAATACCGTGGAATACCGTAATACCGCTTCCCCCACGCCGGTTTTAAACAGTTTGACTATAAATGCCCCCACCGGCAACATGACCCTGAACCAGGGCTACGGGGGCTATGCGCATGCGCTGGCGTCCCTTAACGAATACGTCGGCACCACCGGCAA
>PEWM01000199.1:3526-6124 GCA_002779455.1 Deltaproteobacteria bacterium CG07_land_8_20_14_0_80_60_11 | reverse complement strand
TTGGTTTTTCTCTTAAAATCACCTTAGCACAGGAACGCCGATGAGGCTTTAATTTTTAATAAAATCATCTCCAAAAAGACTTTTGCAAGAGGCTCAATTGGTTTCAATTTTATATCAATTAGTGCAGAGGATAAATTTTCTATTGAACAATTAAAAATAATCATAGCTTCAACTGGATTAACCTCAATTTTATCCGGCCTATCATTTAGAGCTTCTAGTTCAAGTCAAAATGAAATAGACAATCATGTTTTTTATATTCAAGCACTAAGATTTTTTTATGCTACATTGCTATTAATTTGCGCAATTCCCTTAGCTTATATGTATAATCAAAATAATTTAATTAACACATTCGCATTTGTAATTTTAATAAATAAGTATTTTAATATAAATATCGTAAATTTAATTAATACTTCATGTTTTAGTTTTGCAATTTTTTTCTTTAGCATAGGATTACTTATTGCAGCAACCGCAATGGCCTCTCTCAATAAAAAATTTTTTACTAAAAAACTATTAGACTAATTATATTTAATCGGAGGAGGTCTATATCTATTCATGAATTTACCTCTTAACAATACATGTAACGTATTGTTAAATTATAATTAATTTAAAATATCAATCGGGTATAAGTCCCAAAGGTTCTTTGGTAATAACCCTGAAAAAAACATTCAGAGTTGCCAAAATTATTCCTTGAGTTGAAGGGTCTAAAATCAGTCCGTATTTTGCCTGTAGAACCGTAGCAATCACGGCGATAAAATTTAACCAGAGAGTTTTTGATCTCCACCAAACTTTCGTCTCCATTGCTATTCCCTCCACCCCGTTACCTTGACCGCCTGATTGGCAGTGTTGTCGTTGTTCAAATATACCTGGCCGCCATCCAACACCTGGCAGGCAAAGGGGATGGCCCCCCGCTCGCCCTGGAAGGCGGTGGTCGGCGGGCTGCCGTGGACCACGAGGGCCGGGGTGCTGCCGTCGTAGGACACGGCCAGCTTCACGTCATAGCCCGCCGCGGCCGCGGCATACCCCTCCAACCGGTACGCCGTGGGCGGCGCCACCAGACCCAGGTCTATCAGGATGTAGCCATTAATGGCCCCGCTGCACAACTGCCGGGGGCTGCGGTAACTGGCGCGGCCCGCTTCCTGGAAAAAGGGCGCCAGGTTGCCGGAGGCATCGTTGAACACCATGCCCAGGTACCGAAAGTTAGTGGCCGGCAGGACCACCCCCCAATCCCCCTGGGCCAGGGTCAGGGCCGCGCCGCCATAGGTGATGGCGCCCCCGGTGCCGTTGTCGGCATTGTTGGCGGTGATGGCCCGCAGCAGGCCCCGGGAAGCCCCGCTGAGGATCAGGAAGTCAGCCCCCGCCAGTTCGTTAACGGTGAAGCCGTAACCGATGTTGGCCCCATTGGCGTTGTTCCTCAGGGTGATCACCTGGCTATCCTGGGAGGCCACCCGCATCACCGGCATGGCTTTCAGGGAGAAGATGGTGTCATTGGGTCCCGCCAGGGCATAGACGGCATACCACTGGTCGGACTTCTCGGCGCCCCAGAGATGCCCGGCGGTGGCCAGATTGAGGGTCACCGGGGCGGCGTTTTCCCGGTAGCGGCCATCGCTCAGGCCCCCATCCACCCAGTGGCCCCGAGCCAGGGGGGAAGGAAAGCCGCACAACATCACCCGGGCCTTGCAGTCCGCAGTGGCGTTGACCCGGAGGGTGGCGCTATCCACGTATTCCAGCCCGGGCCCCCGGGTGAATCCGAAGGCCTCCGTTACCGCCTGCTCGATCTTGGCGAAATCGCCTTTCAAAATAACCTGGCGGCCGGTGCCGCTGCCCCATTTGGTCTGGGGAAGGTCTATCAGAGACATGGATTAACCTCGCTTTGCCTGTTTGAAATATGGCTTCGATCCGGGCGCTGACTCTCCCCGGAATTACCCGGCCTCAGCCCGAAAGGCCCAGTTGACATCATAGGAACTGGCCGCGTCGATGGCCCAGCCGTCGCTCGCGCCTCCCGGGGCGTCCACGGCCCAGGACCAGGAGGTGTTCAGGGGCCGGTCCAGGCTCAGGCGGACCGAGCGCCCCCCCAGGTCCAGGTCTTTGCCGCTTACGGTAAATTCTTCCTGGTCCAATCCGTGAAAGTCCGAAGAGAGCGCCACCGTGTCTCCCAGTTCCAGGCGCACCCCTTCCAGCCAGGTCTCCACTTCGGCCAGTTCCCGGGGCGCCGCCAGCCGCGCCAGCAGCCGGGAAGCCAGGAGTTGGGCCACCCCCGGATCTTCCAAGACCACGGGGGAGCCGTAACGGCAATCCAGGTCCAGGGCCGCCTCCCCCCAGGCGCTGATGGCCGCCGCCTCCCGGGCCTCGGCATACTTATCGTTGTCCTGGTCGTAGTCGGCGTAGAGCACCCGCACCAGGTTCTTGGGGCCGGTCTGCTCATAGGCCAGGGTGAGCGAGCGAATCTGGGACGGGGATAGCCCCACCAGGTGATCCGCCAGGACAAAGTCCAGCAGGCGCTGCCACCAGGTCCACTCCCCCGTTGCCTTGCCGTACTCCAGGGCCGCGCCCAGCATGGCCACTACCGCCTCGAGGGTCCCCATCTGACTCATGGCCAGA
>PEWM01000199.1:0-3503 GCA_002779455.1 Deltaproteobacteria bacterium CG07_land_8_20_14_0_80_60_11 | reverse complement strand
ATCCGCCGCCTCGCTGTAAGCAAACGGGATCAAATCGGCGTTGAGGACGTTGGGCTTCTCGTCCCCGGCATGGGCGAAGACCCAGGCCATCAAGGCGTCGAAATGTTCCTGGTCGGCGGCAATGGCCGGAAAGACAAACGCCTGGCCGGCCGCTCCCTGGGCCGCCAACCCAAAGGCCCGGATTACCATGGCGTTGAGCCAGGCATAATGGTAGTCGCTCTTATAACCGCCGAACCCTGGGTCCAGGCGGTTTTCCCGGAGATCATCCAGGAGCCGCCGGGCCCAGGTGGCCGCCAGATCATGGCCGTTCCTGAGATACATGAAGAGGCACCCCAGGGCGATGGCGGCGGTCTGCCCCGGGTCGTACGCCCCATAGGTGAAGCCAAACTCCGAGAATTGGGCCGGGACCTTCCAGCCATTGCCGTCGGGCGCGCCAACGCCATCGATCCAGGTGAGCCAGTTGAGCAGAATGATTTCGGCGGCGGTGTCATTGCTCAGGAAGAAAAATTCCGCCAGACGCAGGAAGGCCCAATATTGGCCCTGGCCGCTGCCGACTTCCGGATAGGCCGAGCCGTTCACCTGGCCCTGGATGATCCGCCAGTTGTCCTCTAGTTCGGCGCCGCTTAACGCCCGGCCCCGGTGCACCCGGATCATGTCGATCTGGCCCTGGAAAAAATCCGACCCCGCCCCGGCCCGGCGCCCCACGGTGAAGGCCTCACCGTTATCCAGGCTGCCGGGACGGACCCCTGGGCAGGTTCCCAGGGAACCGTCCACGCTGAAGGTGAATTGCCCGTCCCGGTCAGCGGCCACCGCCACGTAGTGATGACTGGCGGTATTTAGGGTAAGCCCGGGGGTGGGAGTAAGGACCGAAGCGCCGCTGGCGTCCGCGACTACGACCTGCACCGCCCCGCCGGGACCCAGATACACCTCAAAGCCTGACCCCGCCGGGGCCATCTTGCTGATAAGGCGCGCCCCCTCGGTCAAGGCCCCGGGTTTGAGGACCATCTCGATGGTGAAATCCTCCGTCCCGAGGTTCAGGTCGGCATCGTTTAGGGTCAGGTAGTGGCTGCCGTCCAGGTCCACGGCGGTGGGCCCCGGCTGACAGACGCCGTCGCTATAGATTGGGGCGCCGCCCCCCTGCCAGGCGAGGGTGTGGCCTCTCCCGGAGGCGTCGGTGAGCGCGCCGTTGAAGTGCCAGAACCCCGCCACCTTGCCGAAATCCCGGTACCGCCGCCACCAGGAGAACCGGAGAAAATCCTCCTCGCCGCACAGGGCGATGTTTTCCACGTCATTGCGGGTATGGACCGGGATGATGGGCCCCGGCATCCCGCCGTAGCGCCGGGTATATTCCTCCTGGGCGTCGCGGTGCAATTGACCATAGGTTTGGCTGAGATCCATTGCCCCTACCAGGTAAGGCGCCAGGGGTTGCGCGTAATGCACCGGGGTGGGACCCCGCCAGGGGTTCTGGCCATAAGGGGTCAGGGAAATGGCCAGCCGGGGCGCATACGGATAGGGGTCCGCAGCCGTGAGGTTCAGGGCCACTTCGTCCAGCCACCACTCGTGCTCGGCCAGGCCCTGCTGCTCCATCTTGAATTCCAACACCCTGAGGCGGTCGGCCGCGGCAAAGGTCTGGTGCTCATCGAACTTGAGGTCGGTAAGATAAAACGCCCCGTTGGTGGGGGGCGAAGCCGCGCAGCCGACATCCACCACCTGGAGGGGATGGGTGAGGGGGTACGCCCCCGATTCCAGCGCCATCTCCCCCAGGGTTATGGTCAGCCGCTGCCAGGTGTTGACCCGGACCGTCTCATCCCGGTAGAAATAGCTGCCCTGGGCGTCTTTGACTTTGACCCGGAGGGGGAGGGAACCGACCCCGCTCACCACCGGTTTGATGAGAAAGTTGACGTTGACACGACCGGCGGAGTTGCAGTTCGAAGTATCGATCCCGGCCCACACCCCAAAAGCGGTGACATCAGGGGACAGGTCCCAGGTGATGTGCCGCTGGGTATAAAAGGTCTCCCCCAGGAGGATTTCGGTCTCTTCCCGGGCGCCGATGGTGATGTCGCTGTCGCCTGGCTGGCTGGCGGAATACCAGCTGCCCCACATGGCTGTCACCCGGTCGCCGTCATCGATGAGGTTGTCCCGGCGCCAGAACTGGCTGAACGGCAGGTCAAAGGCGGTCGCCCCGGTAAAGCGGTCCGGAACGGCGTGGACATATGTATGTTCGGAAGCCCAGGGGTCCGCATCATCCTGGCTGGAGTCGTTCAGCGTCACCAGGAGACGCCGGGGGTGGATGGCGGGCTCGCCCCCCCAAAACATCCAGAAATCCCCCGCCACCAAGTCGGCGCCGCCGCCGGCCTCCCAAGCGACGGCCAGGTCGTCTTCCAGGGTCAGCGGGTGCTGCCGGTCCCCGCTGACAAGGCCTGTGGCTTCCCAGGTGAGCCCGCCGTCTTTGGACCAGCGGCAGGTGGCCGCCCCCACTTCGCCCGTGGTCTCGATCTGCACCACAAACCGCCGCTTCTCCTGCTTGACGTAGTCCCCCAGGAGCATTAGGGTGGCGCTGCCGCTGCCGATCTTGGTGAGGTTGTGCAGGCGGCTGATGCTGCCGGCCCCTTGCAGGGTGAAGGTGAGGCGGTCCATGGCCTTGAAGGGGTCAGCGGCCAGGGACCAGTCCAGCCCGTAGCCGAACCAGGCCGCGTCCCGGCCGGTGGGGAGCGCCGCCTTCACGTGGAGCGCCCGGCCGCTCATGCCCCCGGCCAGTTCGCTTTGAAAGGCCTGAAAAGCCGTCTCCCCGGTGGTGGCGCCGCGGTAGAGCAGGTGCGCCCCCCGGTCCCACTGCTGCCGCTCAAAGTCGTCATGCATCAGGGGTGAGGTCCGGGACTCCTCCCGCATCTCAAAGGCATCCCAGAGGAACCGGATCAACGGGCCATAGTCCCGGCCCCGCTCCCGCCCCGCCAGGTGCAGCAAGACCATCAGGTCCAGCATCCGGTCTACTGCAAAATCATAGGTGTAATCGTCCCGGGCGCGGCAGGCCCGGCGGATGCAGGGATAATTGTTCAGCGGTTCATACTTGCAAGCCTGCTCCCCGGTTAAATAAATGTAGTAGAGCTGCACCGCCGTGCCGGCCGGCAGCGCCGTCCCCAGGGTGATGGTGGTCAGGTCCCCCTCATTGGCAAAGGACCCGCCCGGGTAATAGTTGGTGACCTCCCCGCCCATGGGCTCGGCCCAAAAACCTTCCCAGGGGAACGCGGTGTCCAGCCGCCACACCCCCCGCACCCAATAGACCTGGCCGCCCCCGGGGTTAGGGGCGGTGATCGCCACGCGGCCCTCCGCGGCAACCGTGGCCACCGCCTGATGCCAGTTGCCGGCCACCGCCTCCTGGAGCGGGGTCCCGCCCATATTGTCGAAGACCCAATTAAACTGTGAGGCCCGGGTCCATTGAATGCGTCCCATAGTGATTCCTTGTTGGAAAATCGCTGCTCTCAGCAGTAAGTAAAAGCTGGCGG